>JASLBT010000229.1 GCA_030146445.1 Segetibacter sp.
CTCGAATTCTTTTTAACGCACGGGCACCAGGGTGACACCCTGAGTGATGGCAACTTGTTTAGTAAATGGTTTGTCGCAAATATCTGGGCACCACTACAGTCTTACCTTGGCCTTAACCCGAACACACCCTCATCCAACGACCACCTGAAAACCACCCATAATAAACTAATGTATGAGTGGGCAGCCTCACAGGACGGCCTCGTACTGATTACCGGCCACACGCATCAGCCGGTCTTCGAATCCCTCACTTTACTTGAAAGATTATATCAAAAACTCGGCATAGCCCGAATCGCGGGTGACGAAAATACTGTGCGCGAATTAGAAGCGCTGATTAAACTCAAGAAAATCAAAGGCGAAACAATGCCCGATTTCACCGCCTATAAACAAACTTATTTTAATACCGGGTGCTGCTGCTTTAGCGATGGCGATGTTACCGGCATCGAAATCGCAGACGGTACTATTCGCCTGGTTAAATGGGAATACACCGAGGACTTACCAGGACGGATAATACTTGAAGAACTTCCCTTGGAAAAGCTCATAAAGCAGGTGGAAGCAGCAACGGTAATTGCATGAACTTTCATTGGTAATGGTCGTGCATTGCCGGTGTTACGGGTTACGCAAACCGATCATAAGCGTCATTTCTTGTAAGCAGCAATAGTGGTGCATATCGGGACAACCGAATGAGTGCACCGGGTCAACTTCGCAGCGGGCAACGATGTTGCCATCTGAACCCATGCTTAGTTCAAAAGAAACCTGATCCGATTGCAATTCAGCTCATCCCACGTCGGTTCTCCTCGCCAGACAAAAAACTTTTCACGTTTTAAAATATTATCTTTTGTCATCCGTCTGCCTTTTTAATACATGCCTGGAGCCCTCACCATATCGAACGAAATGTCGTTAGCCCGTAAAAACAACATTACCGGGGTAATTGCTACTTACAGCAAACGGCTGCTTGGTTTTATAAGAAACAGGGTAGAGACTGAGGAAGATGCCGAAGACATTCTCCAGGATGTATTCTATCAATTCATTGGGAGTGCCGAACCGATCGGCCAGGTAAGCGGATGGCTCTTTCGGGTAGCCCGCAATAAGATTACCGACGAATACCGTCGCAAACACACTGAACTTATCGAAGACATCTATCCTTCAGATAATGATGATCACTTCAACTGGACCGAATTGTTCTTCGACGAGGACAACCCCGAGACAGAATACCTGAAGTCGATGTTCTGGGAGGTCTTAGACCAGTCCCTTCAGGAACTTCCTCCTGAGCAGCGGGAGGTTTTTATTTTGCATGAATTGGAAGGCGTTCCGTATAAGGTGCTGGCGGCGGCGGGCATCGGAACCGTAAACACGTTGATCTCACGTAAGCGATACGCCGTATTACACCTAAGGAACAGGCTCCGCGTGTTAAAGGATGAATTATTAAATTATTAATTCAATAAGATGAAAAAGTCATTTTGGTTTAGAAAAGTTGCCGGGTTTATTTTCGTTGGCCTTGCGGCTATACTTCTATTGAGCTTTATTGTAATGAGCTTATGGAATGGTGTTTTGGTTAAGGTTGTGCCGGTATCGCCCGTGAGTTATGGACAGGCACTCGGCATATTGGTATTGTCGAAAATTCTCTTTACCGGGTTTAACGGCCGGGGCGGATGGGGAAACCGGGAAATGTGGAATCAACAGGTTAAAGAAAAGTGGCAAATGATGACACCCGAGGAACAACAAAAGTTCAAACAAGATTGGCGGAACAGGTGTAATAGATGGGGTAACCGGCAGGATGCGGCCGCTCAACCGAAAGAAGCATCTAATGAGCTTTCATGATCCCGCAACTCACTTGCTAAACTTGTTGCAGCTGCTATGTACCAAAAAATAAACCATTGCTATGAACATCCTTGTCTTCCGAACTAATATTAAATATAAGCGACACATTAGTCACCTGAGTCCCCACCTGGACACAATGACCGGCATAAAAAAATGGAACGTTGACCTGAAGGATAAAGACCGGATCTTAAGAATTGAGGCGCAGGGTGTTATTCCACTTACCATTGAGCGTGTACTTGAACAGGCCGGATACTTTTGCAAAGAACTCGAAGACTAATACCACAGTCGATACTTCTGAAAGAATCAGGCTATCTACGCCACGGCAAGACCCATTATTGTTCAAAAGGCACTTCCAAACCCTCGTTATTAATATACACTACTCTTCCGTTATTTAGCCGTAGTTCGAATACCGTGTTTTTCCCCTGCCGTTCAATTCTTGATATACGCGAAAACTCCATAGGCGTGGTAATCTTTTCTCTATACATTATCACCGGGCTGGGATACTGTGCAGAAACGGGAAACTCGGTTCTGGTTTCAAGCCGTATACCTGCTGTGTTATATGCGGTAGTCGTCCACCAATCGCCAACCTTGTACCTTGCAATGTAATTTCTGCTTGCATCCGTGCTCCAGGTGGCATTTTGAATGGCCGGAAAATCACGTCCAAAACCTGACCTGATAATTGCTGGTGGCGGTGACCATTGGTTCTCTCCCACCTGGTTTTGACCCCATTGATTATTTCCGACCGTATTCTGGTTCAACATTGTTGCGGTATTGTTCTGTGGTGACGATGCATTCTGATTTTGATTAACAACATTCATCTGGTTGCGATTAAGGTCAGAGGTATTATATTGGCTCTGCTCACCACTCACCGGCCGGTTGCCCGTAGTTGAGCCATTAATCCCTGCTGAAGTTGCTGGTAGAACCGAACCGGTTAGCACCGGAGCATTGGTATATGTCGACTGAGCATTATTTTGAATATTTGCAGGATCTGCGGCTCCGTTTACAACAGGAGTTGCCGGGCTGGTACCTGGCGCAGGTACCCGGATGCCGTTGATCACTGAAGCAGCGGGGTTGGGTTTACTACCACTTCCACCATCGTCAGCCGAGTCGCGTAGTCTTTGTTCTATTTTATCTTTTATAGGTACTGGTTGCGTGCTGCTGGCAGCCGGGCTCACTTTCTTTTCCAGGGGCTGCGCCGTGGAAGAAGCCTTTTTCTGAGGAGTTGCTGAAGCGCCTTTCCCATGCTGCACCCTTGACTGCGCGCTCACCAGGAGACCAAAAAAACTGCTGAAGATTAACAGGGTAAAGCTTTTCATAAACCAGGTTTAGGTAATAACATGCAAAGTTTGCGCCGCACCCGCGGCGTCGGCTTGTTATAGCGCATACCACCTTTCTGACATTGCCAATCAGTTGAACAAAGGATTTTTCCCGTTTTCATGGTAAGGCATCCTGTTAGCAGGATCAACCGGCTATACCCGGGGAACATCAAAGGTTGCCGGGCGGGGCAACCTTAATTAATTTATAGGAGGCCGTACTAGTAACGACCCGTCTTTTTATCTTTTGCACGACCGATTACATAGCCGGCCCCGGCACCTACTATCCCGCCGATAATGGCGCCTTTACCTTTCTTTTTACTAATGACCGCACCAAGTACGGCACCGGAACCCGCGCCTATCGCAGTTCCCTTGGCTGCACTGCTCCAGCCTTTTTTACGTTTCGTCTGCGCAACGGGTGCAGAAACTGGTCCGGTTGAGCTAACCGGTTTATTTCGAACGGTTGTACTTTTTGAAGCCGTCGCCCCGGTTGATCTTTTTACCGGTGCTTTCGGTGCAGCCGTTGGTTTGTACACTTCATAACGAACAACCTTTCCCTCGTCGTGAAAACTTCCGGAAGTTCGCTTTTCTGCAAAGTCATCGTTTACCGCTTCCGTTTCAATATACTGAGGCCTGTCGGTAGTAGAGGTGCTTACGGTGTTTTGCCGGGTTGACATGTTGTTGGCGGCCTCATTTGGTGTTGAGTTATTGCAAGCAGCAAATACCGTTAACACTGCGAAGGCACTGAGGATCTTTTTCATACATTTCGTTTTAGGTGAATAATTAGTCTTGTGATCCATATTCTGTTTCACCTGCTACTTATTGAAAAACATGCCAGAAAGCTTGTAATTGTTAAAGAAAACGGATGTATCACATTGATTTAGAGATATTTTGGAACAATACTTTTAACAACCTACCAAATCTTTAAACTATTTTTTAGCACTCCCAGGTCTGTATTAGTATGCAATGGTAAGTTCCAACGGCATAAACCGGTACATGTTAATGAGGGAACAATAAATCGTACATCAACAAAGTTCTGGGGCATACTTTACGACTTAATCGGAAGCTTCCGCTTGTTGATTTTACCACGAAAGTTTAGGGAGTGAAAGGGCCGCCGGCTGCCCAGGTAAACGAAGTGACTCACCAGCTAGTTGGCATGCTACATTTATGCTTACAGATGCCGTGGAGCCGGCAACAACAGCCTCAACCCGGCAATGATCAATATTGATAGCGTATGACCCCTCATTTCCTTTGCAGAAAAGGATGCCCGTAATTACAGCTTGGGGTTATTGTCTAAGGTAAAGAATGCACGTCCAGACATAAAGAGCTTTTAGCCAGTAAGCCACTGCCTGCCTAGCTAAAAAGACAAGGTTGTTTAGTTGAACGTTTCTCCGGTTAGAAAGCCGCAGATGAACTGCGCACAAGCCCGGTTGAAGCTTAACAGGATTACTGCAGTTTGTTCCAGGAGAAACCACATAGCTAAACGAAATAATTTGAATGTGTTCAGCTGCGGTCAGTTACGTTAATTAGACCACTTTAAAAGCAACAAAGTAATAGTTGTTCGCAGCAGCGATCAATTGCAGGCGGGTATAATGCGATTGTACAAAATCAGAATAAGCTTTGAATTCATGTGTGGGTACAACAAACTCATCGAAAAACAGGATATCGTCTTTCTTGAGGTAAGGCGCCATCATGGTTAAGGCGTATAAAGTAGCGGAGAACAAATCAGCATCCATCATAATCACGTTCCTGCGCCTGTTGTCGAGCTCATTAAGGAAACCAGGTACCGTTTGCTGAAAAAGCCCCTTATAAAATTTTCCCCTGCCATCCTTCAATACAGGCAGTTGATTGTTGTTGCTGAAAGAGCCTTTCTTAAAAGGTCCCCAATCTTCCGGTAAGCCGTCAAATGTGTCGAAGCCGTAGAAGCGGGCATCGGCATTGGTGTTCTTCGTCATCCACCACTCGAAAGAGTGACCGGCAGCCACTCCAAACTCCAGGTAATTGATGGGTCCTGTTAGACCCTCCTTGTCAATAACCCATTGGTACAAGCCGGAGCGTTTGGTATAGTCCCATTTACTCCAGAAATCATTATAACCAACGTCTTTGTTCTCGTATGCCCAACGCGAGAATTTCGTCATGTAGGCCATATTCAAAAAAAAACCTGCGAAAGGCTCAAATAAACGGTGGAGCTGTAGCTTGATAAAGAAGGACTTTAAGAACCGGATGAGAAACAATTTCATGTCGCAAAGAAAGCAAAATATTAAACCGAAAAATTTAGCCGGGCTATTGCGAGCGAGTTTAAGCTCTTCAACCACTGAAAAAGTAGATACACCGCACACTCCCAGCCCGGTGATCATTTTTCTCTTAACCGGATCTTCTCTTTGCCAACTTTCAGCTTATAGGATGCACCAATTTTCAGCGCGTAGTTTTCCCGGCTGTGGCTTACAGGGAAGCCAAATACAACCGGGTATTCATATTCCTTCACGACTTCGTTAATAAGATCATAGACCTGCATACCAAACGGCACGGTAGTGTCTTTCATTTCGGTAAAACCACCAATGATGAGGGCTGCAAGTCGATCGAGCTTACCGCTTCTTTTAAGCTGGTACAGCATTCGATCAACATTGTAAATATATTCTCCAACATCTTCAAGGAACAAAATCCGGCCCTTGGTTTTTATCTCTGAGGGTGTGCCAATGAGATGTGCTAAAATCGACAAGTTGCCGCCGACAAGTTCGCCTTTCGCAGAGCCAGTCCGGTTCAAAGGGTGAGAATTACCCTGGTAGTCCTCTTTTATTCCCGCCAGGCTGTTCCGCAGTGATTGTACGTATTGGTTTTCGAATTCGTTGTTGTTGAAAGCTGCCGCCATCGGCGCATGAAGGCCGGCGATGTCAAACCTGCGGTAAACATGTGAGTGTAAAACCGTGATGTCACTAAAACCTATGAGCCACTTTGGCGCTTTAACAAATTGGGTAAAGTCGAGACGGTCGATGATCCGGCTGAGCCCATAACCTCCACGAGCGCACAAAACAGCCTCAATTTCGGGATCGTCCAACATCTGTTGAAGATCGTGCAAACGTTCGTCGTCGGTGCCCGAAAAGTAATTAAACTGCCTGCCTAAGGTTTCACCTACCTTAACCTTGTAGCCCCATTGCTCCAGCACCGCAAGGCAGGAACGAGCCTTATCAAAGGGCATAAACCCGGCAGGACATAATACACCAATACAGCTGCCGATTTGTAAAAAAGAAGGAATGATTGCCATAAAACAATGATACTGAAATTTGTTTACCGGGGCGGCGCCAAAGTCAGCATATATCGGAGGCTGATGCATTTGGTAGTTTGCAATCAAGCTACAGTTGTCCCCAGATCACGTGGAAGCTATTTGTAAACTGGCTGCATTCTGTGTTAGGGCGGTACAATCGCCTTGCTCCAGTTGAGAAATGTTTTCTTGTTAAAAGATGCTGCTGAAGCCTCCGTTTTACAATTACAGGGTTAGCCGTAGTTAATCTGCATTGAAGTCGGGATTGAGTTTGTTCAATGTCCTTTTGCCTTTTATCATTCCTTTCAAACAATACTCACATGCACAAGGCTTTTTGTTATGGCTGCCCGGAAAGTAGCGCCATCCAAGTTTCTGCGGCAGGTGTGTTATTTTGGTAATTTCTTTAGCTTGAATCTTTCTGTCAATGATAAGTTCATAGCCCAGGGGATCTTCTAAACTCATAATCTCTTTGATTGCTCCACCAAGGGATATAAGGCGGTGGGAGTCGCCGTATTTTCCTGCATAGACCATTTCAGAAGAATCCACTCTAAAGTAAACGCCAACGAATGTTCTCGCACCCCAGCGTTTCAATTCCCGTAACCATTGATGTGAAACGTAAAAGTTCGGAAGAACAGGCATACAAAACACACCGGTTCCGTTCTTGCGGATCTTTATACCAGCGCCGCGTATCTTTTCTGAATCTTTTTCATCAGCCAGATGTACAAGTGTAGGCATCCAAAATAATTGAGGCTAATAATTCAACTGTGCTGAAGCCAGGAGGCAAGTTTGATGCATGTTTATACTAGCGCTTGATAACGACTTTCGTTCCCACGCCCAGCATGCGATAAAGTTGTTGAACGTGCTCGTTTTTTAAACTGATACAACCGAGCGTCCAGTTCTGGTACTGGTCAATCGCATAATCTTCATGCGGCCATGTGCCATGAATTCCGATGTCGCCGCCGATTTTGGCATTCATCGGGATCAGTCCTTTCGCTTTCCGGTAATTGAAGCGCGATATACTTTCCGCATTAGGATAGTCCAAACCCATGTATCGGTTCCACTTCGCGTGAACCTTTTTATGGATGATGGTAAAGGTTCCTTCCGGAGTTTTGCGATCGCCCTGAACCATTTTGTCACCCTGGTCATCGTTGCCAAAAACGATCGGGTACGTGCTTAGCCAACCCTCTGCGTCGTACACATTCAGCTCATAATCGCTTTTGTCGATCACAACATAATATCCACCTTTACTATTACCATAAAAAGAAGTGTTAACAACAAAGACCAGTGCCACCAATAACAGGACTACGACTCGATTCATTTTTCAGGCTGCTTTTTAAAGATGTAACGGCAAAATAGCACGAAGATTATTATGCGGGGTTACATTCACAAATATTTATGCAAATCGATGCAGCAACTGCCAAAGTTCCCTGGAACAAGGCACATGCCCGTGATCTTCAAAGATTACAACAGCAATAATGTCGTTGCTGAAGCGTTTGGCTGGTAGCCGAAGAATAGATCATCAGCAGCCGCAACGATATACCCTGTTGAAGTTCAACTCGGTATTACTTCCCACAGGAAAGCCTATAAACAAAAAACGCTCCGCGAGGAACGTTTTTATAACCTGTTGTTTGACAATTTACCAATTGCTCAGGCGAATACCAAAACTGTAAGGATATTGTCTAAGTCCCTTTTCATGTAAGGCTGTTGTGCTGTAAGAACCAAACAGCCGGACAGGGCCGAGCCCGAGTTCAGCAATATATGCCAACCTGAATTTTTCCAGGTCAAAATCACCCTTCAACTTGTCTTTACCCCTTTCACCACTAATCTGTTTGTTTCGGCTCCCGATAAGGTAACCTGCAGTCACACCGGCGCTAAAGCTTAACCCTCCCTTTTTTCCCGGGCGGGTGTTTACGTTAACCATGAAAGGCACCGAGGCATATGCGACATAAAGCTTGTTCTTAGAAAATGCAATGCTGTCGCGAAAAATATAAGAGGGATTTTTATGATAGCTGATATTGGTTTCATAACGAAAGTTAAACATCTCAACACCTAACCCGTATTTCAAATTCAGTATTCCCTTGGTAATGTTTAACCGTTGCATAAAAAGCCAGAAATTGATGTTACTGGTTTTTCCCGTTCTCAATTTGAGGTCGTCACTGGTGAACGGGGGCTCACCAGGTGTAATCGTTCTCAGGTAGTCGTTTGCTTCAGCACTTCCATAAACAGTTTCATCTTTTACGTTGGCAAAACCAATATCAAGGATACCATAGTTGGTGCTGACGTTCGAAGGCTTCTTCGACCTGCGTTCTATAGTAACTGTCTTGTTTCGGTTTGGTCCCTGATCGCCCGTTCCTTTTTTCTTGATGATGATCATTCCACCGACCCTGATCGTATCTGATCTGGTCGTAGTACTTGTATCTTTTTGGGCAAATCCTGCCATGGCAACCAGTAAGGCTGCACTTAACAATGTCATCCGTGTCATGCTGGGTAAATTTTTAGCTGATATCTATTTTGTTTTTATCTCGAAGTTGGCAATCTGTACTGTATTGCCATCCTCATCTCTTTTAGACTTTCTCTCAAAAAGATTACTTGCCTTTTTGAGCAGACCACGGAGTTTGTTCCGGTTAATGCCCGCAGCGCCGATATAGAGTGTCTGCTTGTCGTCATGTTCATCAATCTCGCGGTAAAGCGCGGTCTGAACACCCGGGTGTGCATCGTTGCCGGAAATTGCAGAAGTTGAGGTTAGTTCCGCGGGCTCGCTGGTGCGCTCCGCCGGATTTTCAGAAAGACCACCGATAGGATTGCGCTGGGGAAGGTTGTTCGATCTTGGTTGAAATGCCAGGTCCGGGGCTTTTGGCTTTTCAGGCAAAGCAATTAGCTTGATTGTTTTATTGTCCACAGCGTTGTTCTTCTCGTATTGAACTGTAACGACCGCCTTGGAACGCCTTGTTGAAGCAATCGGACCGGCTTTCCGAAACCTATCGGCTTGTACCCTTGCTACTGGGGTTTCACGATTTGATTTTGATTGCTTAGGTTGTTCCAGCGCCGCTGGTTTAAGAGCTATTGAGGGCGCTGACTCATGGGAAGGTGTTGATCGGCCAAACCAGAGCAGAACTGCCAAACCAGTCACCGCAGCTGCAGAAGCGATCCGGAACCAGTTTGTTTGGATAACCCGCCGTTCCGCAGTCTGCTTACGATACAGGAGGGCTTTATTCGTGAATTCAATGGGCTCCGGTTCCAACCTGGTTCGACGAAGCACGGTAAACTCTTCCTGTAAATGCGGGTGTTGTAATACGAATTGCTCCACCTGGGCGCATTCCGGTTCACTCAATTCTCCGTCGACATAAAGCAAAAAATAGCTTTCGAAATTGACCGACGAAATACCGCCGGCGCTTTTATACAACATCGACTTATCGGGAAGACCAAGAGCTGGCCCCGTTAAGACCGCCTCTTGCAACATCCGGAGCTCTGGCTGCAAGTCGGGATTATCCGCCAAAAATTTCTCCACCGCCGTACGTTCAGCAGGCTCAAGCTCATCATCTATATAGAGCAGGAGAAAGGTTTCGTATGTCTGGCGGGTAATTTCCACGTATTTGGCTTTCTGTTTTATTGTTGGTGTGTTGCTACAACCGTAGCAAGTATTTAAACTCAGTTTTACATTACATTTTCGCGACTTACCAGGTAGTTCCGAAGCGTGATGCGGGCCCTGTGCAGGTACACTTTTACCTGGCTTTCGTTCAGCCCCGTTATTTTCCCGATCTCTTCGTAACTATAACCCTCATAATCTTTCAGCATCACCAGGCTTCTTTGTGTTTCACCGAGCCGGCTCAGGGCCACTTCCAGGATCTTTTTTGCGGAATGATCTGTATGTTGCTGAATCTTGTCATCTTCCTTGAATTCTTCCGTCAGTGTTACCCGGTTATTTTTTCGAAGATGATCGATCATCAGGTTATAAGCAACCGTAAACAAGTACGATTTACTCTTCTCAAATTCTATCGACTCCCTGTTACGCCACAACTTTTCAAATGCAGTTTGAATAATATCCCGAGCATCCTCCTCATGTTTCAGATTTTTGTATATAAACCGGTACGCATTGTCCGCGTAACAATCTACACACTCGTTGTATTGTCTTTCTGTCATTTGAGCAGTGCTTGTAGCTGTGGTTGCCTGTAAGTGTTACGCATCATAATTGAAAAAGTTACACTTCAAAGAAAAAAAATTCAGAACTATCTACGTGTAGACTTAAGCAGCCTGTTGGCAATAGCCTCTATAAAGATAAAGTCGGTTGAAGAGCGGTAATGATAACTTCTACCAGTCTCGTGATATCGCTTAAGACTGATATCGGTTTTGCTCTTTGCGGCATACACAAACATCAGCGTGCCGGATACAACTACAATAATTACCGTCAGCCTGTTTATTTTTCCGAGTTCCATAACCATTGATTTACATATTTAGTACGATCCAATTAATATAATGTTACACTTGACTGAAGCTATTTTCAAATACAGCGAACCTTCCTTGCTTTAGAACGTAAAAATGGATAATCGCTGCAACAGCCTGTGTTATCTTTTTGATCGGGGCGACAATAGAACATTCCTAACTTTGAACCCTTAAACTTGCGCTATATGAATGAAAAATTTGTAAGCAGGATTGCAAATGAAGTTCAGGAAATTGATACGGCTGGTTTATTTAAAAAAGAGCGGATAATAACCAGTGAGCAGGGGGCGGAGATAGAAGTGAACGGGCGAAAGGTGCTTAACTTTTGTGCGAATAATTACCTGGGCTTGTCGTCTCACCCGCGCGTTATCAAGGCCGCACACGAGGCGATCGATGGCCATGGTTATGGCATGAGCAGCGTCAGGTTCATATGCGGAACCCAGGACATACATAAACAATTGGAAGAAAAAATTGCCGCCTTTCTGGGAACGGAAGATACCATCCTGTATGCTGCTGCCTTCGACGCAAACGGTGGCCTTTTTGAACCGCTCTTTGCCGACGAAGACGCGATTATCAGTGATGCACTGAACCATGCCTCTATTATCGATGGTATCCGGCTTTGCAAAGCAAAAAGATTCAGGTACGAACACAACGACATGAACGATCTGGAGGATAAACTGGTCCATGCGCAAACCTCACGCAACCGGATCATCGTTACCGACGGATCATTTAGCATGGATGGCACCATTTCCCAACTCGATAAAATATGTGAGCTGGCCGAAAAGTACGACGCCGTTGTTATGACAGACGAAAGCCATTCAAGTGGATTCCTCGGTAAAAACGGAAGAGGAACCCATGAGTACCGTGGAGTGATGGGAAAGGTCGATATAATTACGGGAACACTCGGCAAAGCCCTCGGCGGAGCTTCCGGAGGATTTACCAGCGGCAGAAAAGAGATCATTGAAATGCTACGCCAGCGAAGCCGGCCATACTTGTTCAGTAATACCCTGGCGCCCAGTATTGTGGGTGGATCTATCGCAGTGTTAGACATGCTCACAGAAACAACCGAACTCCGGGATCGTCTCGAGCACAATACCCGCTACTTCCGGTCGAGAATGACCGAAGCGGGGTTTGATATTAAGCCGGGGGACCATCCGATCGTGCCCATCATGCTGTACGAAGCTGGTGTAGCCCAGGAATTTGCTTCCAGGCTGCTGAACGAAGGCATATACGTGATCGGCTTCTTTTACCCGGTTGTTCCCAAAGGAAAAGCCCGGATCAGGGTGCAGTTGAGTGCCGCTCACAAACAGGAACACCTCGACTCAGCAATCGACGCTTTTACAAAAGTTGGTCTGCAGCTAGGCGTGCTAAATCAAACGGGCAGGCTTGCTGAAAGTCATGGCGGAGCCATTTTGTGATCCGCCTGTGTTAACTCCCGTTTAATGCTCATCTGATACCGGTGGCTCATTGTGCCGCCATCTCTTTTACCTTTGCGGCCTAAACTGTTTTTGTATGCTCCGTGGTTTATCGTGTTTTTGTATGCTTATGATGCTGGCGTTCGCCTCCTGTAGTCCGAATAATGTAGAGGTAGACGAAAGGCTGGAAAAGATCTTTGAAGCTAATGGAGTGAAAGGCACATTTGGCATTTACGATAACGGCCAGGGCTCGTTCATCATTCATGATCTCAGCAGGTTTAAAGACAGTGCCTATTTACCCGCTTCTACTTTTAAAATTGTGAACTCACTTATCGGTATAGAAACCGGGAAGATTGTAGACGAAAAGATGATCATTCCCTGGGATGGAACGACTCGCGAGATAGACGACTGGAACAAAGACCTGGGCATGGCTGAAGCTTTCAAAGTTTCCTCGGTTCCATACTACCAGGAAGTAGCTCGTCGTATAGGGAAAGACACCATGCAACGCTGGCTGGATACCCTGGGCTATGGATCGCGATACAATAAGGCCATCGTGGGTAGGATCGACAGCTTCTGGCTGGATAACTCCGTAAAAATCACCGCCGATGAACAGTTAGGGTTGGTTAAGAAGTTGTATTTCGACCAATTGCCTTTTCAAAAAAGAACAATGCGTATCGTCAAAGACGTTATGCAACAGGAGAAAAACGCGAACTATTCCATCAGTTACAAAACCGGATGGGGAAATATCGAAAACGGCAATGCACTTGGATGGGTAGTTGGATGGATTATAGAGAACCAGCACCCCTACTTTTTTGCGCTCAACATAGAAGGGCCTGCAAATACCGATATGGTCCGGGTGAGATTGAACGTTTTAAATGGTGTGCTTGACCAGCTGGGTTTCCGAAAAGGCAAAAAGTAACCTTCACCTTTGTTTTACAAATCATCCTCTATTTTTATAAAATCAATTGAAGAACCCGGTTGTAACCGGCATTGTTCGGCCGGATAGCACTGCCGGTAGAACATCACTTGAATATAATTGCACACTTTGTCTAGCTTTCAACATCCCGAAATACTGTTTGGCCTCTTTCTGATCGTGCCCCTGTGTTTACTGTTTTATTATGTTCTCAGCTGGAAGAAAAAAATGCGTAAACAGATCGGCGACGAAGAACTGGTGAACCAACTCACGCGCAATTATTCAGCCGCTAACTTCTCGCTTAAATTCTATGCCCGAACGGCCGCTATTCTGCTCTGTGTGGTTGCCGCAGCAAATCTTCGTTCACCGAAACCTGCAAATGAAGGTTCCCGCCGAGGTATAGACCTCATGGTTGCGGTAGATGTCAGCAACAGTATGCTTGCACAGGATGTAAAGCCAAACCGGCTCGAACGGGCGAAGCAGGTATTAAATAAGGTGATTGAAAAACTCGGTGACAACCGCATGGGGCTGGTGGTATTTGCCGGACAGGCCTACCTTCAAATGCCGCTTACCCCCGACCTGTCGGCCGCCAAAATGTATGTTTCCACACTGTCACCGCTACTTGTTCCACTGCAAGGCACAAAGCTCTCCGATGCACTGCGGCTCTGTGACGCTTCCCTGGATACAAAGGAGAAAAAATACAAGGCTGTATTGCTGATATCCGATGGCGAGGACCACGATGAAAAAACCACCGAGGTGCTTAATATGATGAAGGAAAACGGCATAGTTGTTTACACCATTGGCATTGGTTCACCCGAAGGCGCACCCCTATATGACCCCGGATCCAACGATTTCAAAAAAGACCTTAGCGGAAATGTGGTAATCTCTAAACTGAATGAAAAAATCTTGCAGGATATTGCCACACAAACACAAGGCACTTACCAGCTTTTCAACAATGCCGACCAGGTCGCAAACAACCTCGCAGCTTCTATTGGCCAGATGGAAAGAAAGCACATTGGCGGCGGTCAGCACCGCGACTACCGGCCGTTTTTCCAATGGTTTCTTTTCGCAGCACTCTTTTTGCTCCTGCTGGAAATCATCATCCCTGAACGAAAAATGAAATGGATATACTAAAGCAAGCGTGTACCCTTGTCGGCATCTTTTATGTAAGCCTGTCGTACTCGCAGGACGATAGACGTTATGTTGCAAAAGGCAATCAATTGTATAAGAAGCAGGACTTCGGCAACGCGGCTGCCGAGTATAAAAAAGCCATCGAAAAAAACGGCAAAAATGCCGAGGCCCGGTACAATCTTGGCAACTCCTTGTACAAAGCACTGAAGCCCGAAGAGGCGCAAAAAGCATTTGAAGCGGCAGCAGAAGTTGGAGACAAAAACGTGAAAGCGAGCGCAGCTTACAACAAAGGAGTCGTGCTTACGCGCGAGAACAAAATTGCCGAAAGCATCCAGGCCTATAAAGAGTCGTTGAAGCAGAACCCTTTGGACGAGCAGGCCAGGGAAAACCTCCAAAAGGCGCTGAACGAGATGAAGCAACAGCAACCCCCGCCGCAGCCAAAGCAAGACAGGAATAAGGATAAAAAGCAGGATAATCAGCCAAAGGAGCAACCGAAAAATAAAAGCAAGCTAAGCCCCAAGCAGGCAGAACGAATGCTGAACGCAGTAAGGCAGGAGGAAAAAAAGATCCAACAGCAGCAGAAAGATAAAGTAAGGGGAAGCGGACAGCCCGACAAAGACTGGTAGTCACGCATTACACTTGCGAATTGTTTGGGGCATTCGACGCCACAACAGCATTCAACCGGGGTTGCGGCTATCCGTTCATACTCCGCCACAATTCCTTTACACAGCCCCTTCAGCGGGGTATCCACTTCTATCCGCCTGCCCTTCATCTGGCTTACCATTCCCCGGCTTCTTTTCCGCTTTGGCGGCTAATCTCTGCTCCCGGGTACACTTACTGACACCAATACTTTAATTTTGCCTTCAACCGGCATTCAGCCGCAATACTTATGCAGCTTTATTGTAACGCTCTCAACGAATACAGCCGATTGCAAACACGGGAGGTGACCATTGGTGATCTACGCCTGGGTAACTTCCATCCCATTCGCTTGCAAACGATGACGACTACCGACACCATGGACACGCTCGCGACTGTAGAACAATCGATCAGGTGCATCGAGGCCGGAGCTGAACTGGTGAGAATTACGGCCCCGAGTAAGAAAGAGGCCGAAAACCTTAGAAATATCCGCGATGAACTCAGGAGACGCGGTTACAATACTCCACTGATTGCCGATATTCACTTCACGCCGAATGCGGCCGAGATCGCTGCAAGAATTGTGGAGAAAGTAAGGGTAAACCCCGGTAATTACGTCGACAAGAAGAAGTTCGAATTTCTTGAGTATACCGATACTGAGTACAATGAAGAAATAGACCGGATCAGGGACCGTTTTACCCCACTGGTAAAAATTTGTCGCGAATATGGTACCGCAATGCGTATCGGAACAAATCATGGCAGCCTGAGTGACAGAATTATGAGTCGATATGGTGACACGGCAATGGGAATGGTTGAAAGCGCTATGGAGTTTTTACGTATTGCACGATCGGAAAGCTACCACAACATCATTCTGAGCATGAAGAGCAGTAATCCCCAGGTGATGGTACAGGCTTACCGACTACTCATTCAACAGATGCAGGTCGAGTTCAGCGAATGCTACCCCCTGCACCTTGGTGTAACAGAGGCGGGCGATGGCGAAGACGGGCGGGTTAAAAGTGCTGCAGGCATTGGCACCTTACTCGAAGACGGTATTGGAGATACCATCAGGGTTTCGCTAACCGAAGACCCCGAATTCGAGATCCCTGTTTGCCGCGACCTGGTAAAGCGGTACGAGCCCCAACTGCAATTGAACAACGAGCTGCGGAACGGCACAGGGGGGACAAACAATATAGAAAACACGACCACTTCAGCAACAGATCTTAATCAACTGCCTTCCGGTCTTATCCCGCCTGTTAAGGACGTCCCCTATTCACCGTTCGAGTATCGCAGAAGGCAGACGATTGAAGTTGCAAATATTGGCGGCAAGCACGTTCCGGTGGTTATTGCCGACCTGAGCAAACTTGGAAAAATAAAGCCGGAACACCTGAAAAGCATTGGCTACACCTACAACTCCGGTACAGATAAATGGGCGATCGGAGATGCTGCTGCGGATTATATATTCACCGGTAACCAGCTCATCGATTTTGCACTCCCAGGAACCCTCCGGGTAATTGTATATCCGGCAACATGGCAGCAGGCACTTAGCAGCACCAGCGAGGTAAACGATCCTGGTACCACCTACTTTCCCCTCTTCTACGATGGAGGCTTTATCCAGGCCGACCTGAGGAGTGCCGTGCTCAACTTTGTAATGGTCGACTGCTTCAGCGATAA
>JASLBT010000240.1 GCA_030146445.1 Segetibacter sp.
TTTTCCAATACTTCTTCCATCGTTTATCGCAAGATCGTTAGTTCGTCTACGTGTAAATGACCCGACGTTGGGCAGTTCGTTTTGCCAGGATACCAGGTAAGTTCTGTCCAAAGCAGTTGAGACGCCATGTTTGAGCAGGTACTATCAAATGAATACCCAGGAGCAGGTTGAGGTACAAATTGACGGTGTTTTACAAGGGTAGGCAGATGTACTTCAAGCTATTGACAAACGACTAAAAATTAATGCCAAAAAACATCCGAACGGGGAAATCGCTGACCGATAAGCGGACTCATATATGGTCAGGTTTTCCTCTAATGCTATTCAGGGTTGTATTGCAGTGATTTACCACCACCTGTATTGAAGCGGATAATTACAACAACCTGATTCGAAGCGATGATTAATGAACTTTCAAATAACCGTGACTTTGCCAATGCCAATTTTTGTAGAATGAAGTATACGTTACAATACCCGCGGGGTTAGACCAATTTTTCATTCATAAAACAGAATAAGGCACCTCTTTAAGCAAAGAGCCACTTCTGCAAAGCCGGCCACATAAACACGAAAACCCAAGTTCCAATAACACGTTTACTGCATGATCATGATATCGTTCAGCATTACAAACCCGGCTACCCCTTTGATGTTGGATAACCCTGATCAATCCAGTCTTTTTTTATGTTGTTGGGAATATTAAGCAAACGATAGTTGGTGAAGTTCATTTCCTTCAGTACGTCAATCGCCGGGCGAACGTTGGGACAGTGCCCGAAAGGGCAGCAGCCACAATACACAACAATCTCTGCTTTCTTCGGAACACTTGCCAGTTCATTTTTTAGCTTGTTGATGCCCTCCGGGGTGTCTACCATACCCACGTTTACCGACTTTGGAATAGGTGCGCCCGGACCAACGCTAATGATTATGGGCATTAACTTGTTTGCAGCGATCACTTTTGCCAGGTCCGCAGGTTCAATTAATTGTTTGCTGGTCCAGTTTGGTGGTGCCTGGCTCCAGGCGGAAAAGCTGGCAAACAACAACAAACAAAAGTAAATTGGTTTCATTGCTCCTGGCTCAAGCTTACTTGTCACCATCTGTCGGTCTAACATCATCATTGTTGTTGCATTATGATTCAATGCGGTTTAGCTAAAACTTTTTATGAAGCCAGCATTGGAATATAGCTGAGGCTTCGGTTGCCCGCCCGCTGCGCAGTCGGACGCCCGCCCGGATGAGCCCGGTTCGGACGGGGGTGTCACTCACTTTTATGGTAACAATTCTATTCAGCAAATTAGACCGGCGGCTTACTAAACGCCATCGGGTTATGATTAAAGAAAATGCGGGTTTAGGTGAACGCGGAGACCTGTTTCTGAATTGTAATGTACCAACATTTAAAGTGAAACAAAGCTGAATGTGGTCGCACAAACTTATCGGAAAACAGGTACATAAAAAAAGCCCTGTAAACAATTGCTTACAAGGCTTTTTTATGGAAGTGGTGTGAGCCGGGATCGAACCGGCGACACAAGGATTTTCAGTCCTTTGCTCTACCAACTGAGCTACCGCACCGCCTTTTTCCCTTTCGGGACTGCAAATATAGGAGCTAAAAGGAAAATTTAAAAAACATTTTTTGAGGTATTCTAACTTTCCCCGGTCGTAATTAAATGTTTATGCACGCAGGAAAAGTAGTACCGCCCGCTTTCCGCTAGAGCTCGTAACTCGCTTAGAATTCGCAATTCCTCGGGGTTCTGGCGAAAGGAATCACGTCGCGGATATTGGTCATTCCTGTTAAAAACAACACCAAACGTTCGAAGCCCAGTCCAAAGCCGGCATGCGGCACTGTACCAAACCGGCGGGTATCGAGATACCAGCTCAACTCCTCTGCAGGAATATGCATTTGTCCCATCCTTTCTTCGAGCTTTGCCAACCGCTCTTCTCTTTGACTTCCGCCGACAATTTCACCAATACCCGGCGCGAGAATATCCATTGCAGCAACGGTCTTACCATCATCGTTTTGACGCATGTAAAACGCCTTGATCTCCTTTGGATAACCGGTAACAATCACCGGTTTTTTAAAGTGTTTTTCCACCAGGTACCGTTCGTGCTCACTTTGCAGGTCAGTACCCCATTTGATGTCGTACGTAAATTTTTTCTTTTTGTAAGCAGGACTGTCGAGCAGTATGTCAATTGCGTCGGTATAGGTGATCCGTTCGAAATCATTGTTCAGCACAAACCCGAGCTTTTCAATTAACCCAAGTTCACTTCTTTCTGGCTGTGGTTTTTGCTTTTCTTCCTCTGCTAATCGCTGCGCAAGAAACTCGAGGTCTTCCCTGTTGTTTTCCATAACATAGCCGATCAGGTACTTCAGTAAAGATTCGGCAAGGTTCATGTTGTCCTCGAGGTCGCAAAAAGCCATTTCGGGTTCAATCATCCAGAATTCAGCCAGGTGGCGGGTTGTGTTTGAATTCTCTGCACGGAATGTTGGTCCGAAAGTATAGATCTCTGCAAACGCCATGGCTCCAAGCTCTCCTTCAAGTTGTCCGCTCACCGTCAGGTTTGTGCTCTTGCCAAAGAAATCTTCTTTAAAATTAACCGAGCCGTCATCGTTGCGCGGCGGATTATCAAACGGCAGCGTTGTTACCCGGAACATTTCTCCTGCACCTTCAGCATCTGATGCTGTAATCACGGGCGTATGCAGGTACAAAAATCCCCTGTCGTTGAAAAACTTATGAACCGCAAAAGCCAATGAGTGACGGATCCTGAAAACCGATCCGAAGGTATTTGTCCGAAATCGCAGGTGAGCCTTCTCACGAAGGAATTCAAGGCTGTGTTTCTTGGGCTGAAGCGGGTATTTTTCTGCATCACTGTCTCCAAGGATTTCGATCGACTGTGCTTTAACCTCGTATTTCTGGCCTTTACCCAACGAGGCGACTACTTCACCGGTAACCTTCAACGAAGCACCAGTTGTTATTCTTTTCAAAGTTGCCTCATCAAGCAACCCAAGTTCTACAACTACCTGCAGGTTATTATTCGTACTGCCATCATTTAGTGCAATAAACTGGTTATTGCGAAAGGTACGAACCCAACCCATTACGATAACCTGCCTGCCAGTCGATTCAGACTGCAACAGTTCTTTAATTTTCACCCGGTTGTTAAACATGATCGTTGCTTTTGAGGTTGGCAAAGATAAGGTTGCAAGTGAAGTTTTGCGGTGCGAAAGGGGTTAAATAGCATTGCAACTACATACACGAACAAGAAGCATTTTCACCTTTGAAATAAAGCTCACCCTGCTTCAAAATGCCGTGTAAAACTGGTCTTAAATCGACCTCTTCCAAGGCCGGATCTGCAGCCAAACCCGAGTTGAAATGTTGTTGAACAGTACACATTTTTTGCAATAGCAATGCTTAACAAAGCGGAAAAGCTGCTGTTGAAGCAATTTAGAAATCATCTTTTGCCAGCGACTTTCACGTTGGGGCTGCGGCTACGTTTTAGAATACTACTAACATAACTAGTTGAAGATCAACTCTTCGTACATGATCAGCTTACTTGGTATGTGCTGGCATGAAATATGTGTTAAGTTTAAGCGTTATCTTCATGGGCACTTAGAGCGGCGAATTTGCCGGCAGCAGTATATATAATTTTTAGTTGTAATTACGTAAAAATCCCGTAAATCTTTTTGTTTTACAATTTTGTACCGTAACGTTGCATAAGAATTCGACTCTGATAAATCGCACTACTCTTTAGCTCATCAGTTTTCAGGATTTATCCCATCAATTTTATTCAACATTTTCCTTTCCATTGAACGTTTTGAGTTTAACTATCAAAAATATTTATGTACGACATTTCGCAATTGAACGATATGCTTGTTCCAGAACTCTTGGATATAGCAGATCAACTCAGCATTCCCCATGCTAAAAAACTTGAAAAACAAGACCTTATCTATAAAATCGTAGACCGCCAGGCCGAAACACCAACTGATAGAAAAGAAGCTGTTCCAGAAAAAGGCAGAAGGAAAAGAATTATTAAAACCAACACCAGCAACGTTACTGAAGAAGCAGAAGTTATGTCGGCCCAGAATGGTGTTGCACACAAAGAAAAAAACAACAATAGCAGAACCAATGATATAGTGCGAGCTCCCGAGCCCGCCAGAGTTGCTGAAGAAGCACGTAATACTGTTCAGAAACGTGGCCGTAAACCTAAATCCAAAGAAGAAGCACCGGCTCAGGAAAACGTAAATATTCAACAGCCCGCACCTGCTCCGCGTGAAGATGCAAACAGCCAGGCTGCTGTAGGTGAGCAAACGGGGGTTGAAGTTCCCGAAACACTCGATGGTGCGCCGGTTGTGCCGCCACAACAGCCCCGCTATCCTCAACAACAACGACGCGACGCCACATTTAATATCGAATTTGATGGCGTAATACAAGGTGAAGGTGTACTTGAAATGATGCCTGATGGTTATGGCTTCCTTCGCTCTTCCGATTACAACTATCTCTCGTCACCGGATGATGTATATGTGTCTCCTTCACAGATCAAATTATTTGGTCTTAAAACCGGAGATACTGTTTACGGATCTGTTCGCCCGCCTAAAGAAGGCGAGAAATATTTTGCCCTTCTAAAAGTAGAAACCATCAATGGTAAAGGTCCTGAGGAAGTACGCGACCGTGTTCCTTTCGACTACCTCACGCCCCTGTTTCCGCACGAGAAATTGAACCTGTTTACCACATCTACGAATTTTAGCACACGTATCATCGACCTGTTTACGCCAATTGGTAAAGGTCAACGCGGACTCATTGTCGCCCAGCCGAAAGTGGGTAAAACCATGTTACTCAAAGAAGTTGCAAATGCAATTGCGGCAAATCACCCCGAGTGCTACCTGATGGTGGTCTTGGTAGATGAACGCCCCGAAGAGGTTACAGATATGGAACGTAGTGTAAGAGCCGAGGTAATTGCATCCACCTTTGATGAGCCTGCAGAAAAACACGTGAAAGTGTCGACCATTGCGCTTCAAAAAGCAAAGCGCCTTGTTGAGTGCGGCCACGATGTTGTGATCCTGCTCGATAGTATCACGCGTTTGGCGAGAGCGCACAATACCGTTGCTCCGGCAAGTGGTAAGGTGTTAAGCGGTGGTGTTGAAGCAAATGCAATGCAGAAGCCAAAACAGTTTTTTGGTGCAGCAAGAAAAATTGAAAACGGCGGATCATTAACCATACTTGCAACCGCGCTTATAGAAACCGGAAGCAAAATGGACGAGGTGATTTTTGAAGAGTTTAAGGGTACAGGTAACATGGAACTTCAGCTCGACAGGCGCCTGGCTAACAGGCGTATATTCCCTGCTATCGACCTTGTATCGTCTTCAACCCGCAGAGACGACCTGTTGCTCGATAGGGAGACGCTGCAACGCATGAATATACTTCGCTTGTACATAAACGATATGAATACTGAAGAAGCAATGAACGAACTGCTTAAGCGCATGCGCGGAACCAGGGACAACATTGAGTTCTTAGCAAGCATGAATGGCTAATACTCTTTCATAAATTTTAAAACCACCGGTCCGGTGGTTTTTTTTTTGCACTGAGTTAAATGGCACATCAAAAACCCTTCTGCTTACGACCCGGATCCGGTGAACTGATATGCTAAAAATTACTTTGGTACCAGCAGTTGTTTTATAGGGCATCATCGTTGCGTCGCAATCCGTTCATCCGCGGTACAGGTGGCAACTATCTCGATGAACCTCCTCCCGGATAACAAAAAGGTTAATTCACAACTTCTACAGAAAGCCACTGATCAATACAGCTCTAAAAAATTCTTCAACGGGTATTACGTACAACGGACCAGCACACCGGGAAGTGAATGGATGTTCAATGTTCTTTAAAGTTGCGTATCGCTACTATCCAATAGCTGTGCTCATTTATTTTTTGACGAACGGGTTCCATCGTTGAAATCAATTAAAGCCGTGCGCATCTGTGCACCTGCAACACCTGATCCACCGCATAGCAACCGTTAAATCCTTGCTCGTCATGGCCTGGCATCAATCTTTTCTCTGATGTTTTTATTTATGAAAGTTAACTTGCCATATCAACCGGATCAAGGCCGCATCCCAGGAACTTCTGCCGGTTTGAAATTACTATTATGGCTGTTGTACCATTAGACATTGGGCGGTTTATGCAGGATTTCTCCGGCTATCCCGTCGTCGACGTTAGGTCTGAGGGTGAGTACCTGCAGGCGCATATTCCCGGCGCCGTTTCCCTGCCGTTGTTTAACAATGAAGAAAGAAAAGTTGTGGGTACTGCCTACAAACAACAAAGCAGGGAAGAAGCCATCAAGATAGGGCTCGACATTCTCGGCCACAAAATGCGCAAGCTGGTCGAGGAGGCAGAGCGGATCGTGGAAGCTTCAGCAAGCAGGCCGAACACCGTTACCCTCCCACCTTCTCAGCAGGCAAAGAATAAAAAAGCTGTTGTTCTACATTGCTGGCGTGGTGGCATGCGAAGCGGCGGTGTGGCTTGGCTGCTCGACCTGTATGGATTTAAAGTATACACCATTTCAGGAGGTTACAAAGCTTATCGCAACTGGGTATTGCAACAATTCAGCAAGCCTTATACTTTTCACATATTGGGTGGTTATACAGGCAGTGGCAAAACGCCGACGTTGTTAAAGATGAAAGAGGCAGGCGCTATCATCATAAATCTTGAAGGTCTTGCCCATCACAAAGGTTCGGCGTTTGGTAGTATGGGAATGACGAAACAACCATCCCAGGAAATGTTTGAAAACGCATTGGCAGAGAAACTATGGTTTGCTAAACAGAAGGCACAGCAGTTGCAAGCCGTTGGTGACCAGGCGGGCAACATTCA
>JASLBT010000275.1 GCA_030146445.1 Segetibacter sp.
CATCTTTTGCTAAGCTCACGGGACGTAGCCTTTCCACCTTTAAAAGGGATTTTTCAAAGATATTTGAAACAACACCCGAAAAGTGGTTAAAACAAAAGCGTTTGGAGCAAGCCCACTATCTTATTTCACAGAAAAAACTACGCCCCTCAGAAGTATATTTGGAAGTTGGTTTTGAAAACCTGTCGCACTTTTCATTCGCTTTTAAAAAACTATTTGGGCTTACACCAACCGAATTGACAGAACAAGAGAAGAATACCAGCCGCTAACAGCTAAGGGCTTGGCTTAATGGCGGATTTGGTGCTTCGTATGAAGCTTACTGGTAAGTTTGAACTTTGATGCTTTGTATTAACCGTAGTACTATAATGCCGCCACTACGCCAAGCCTCGAACCGTTTAGCGAAAGAGTGTTTCATGTAAAAGCGGGTTTAATGTTCCTCCTGCCCATAATTGCAGGGGTCGAGGGTGTGTGTTCATCCCTGAGTTCAACAAGTAACCAATCGACCACCGAAGGGTGCTGACTAAAGAAGTCTGATGAAACTGCTCTTGCCGGTAGGCACCTACCTTCAGTTGCTTATCAGTAACCAACCGGAACAGCCGCAACTGTGGTGGTCTTATGCGGAAAGAACTTTTCCTTAAGGAATCGCTGGAATTTTTTCTCGAGCATCCATGAAAGCGTTAAAACCAACAACAACCACAAAACAAAATACCCTGCTTTTTCCCATGGGCTTTGCGGAGTAAAGATCTGTCCCATCAGGTAACCAATTGGCCAGTGGATGATATAAATGGAATAAGAAACGCCGCCGAGCCAGGCAATACTTTTTAGCAGGTCGTACCGCTGTTTAATAAAGAACAACACAACAGCAAGCGCCAGTAGGATACCCGAAAGCTCCCAGCGAAAGTTCTCGTGAATCCTGCCCAAATAGAGTAGCAAGCCAATGATCATGGCGGGAAATGCAATGGCAGCAAAATATAAAGCCAGCAGCAACTTACGATTGATGGCAATATTTCCTGCTTCAACGATGATCAGGAAGCAGGGGATCATGTTGATGATGTCGGCAGCAGAAACCATGTCGAGGTTGTTATTTTTAAGTCCGATTGCGTTTAACAAAACTCCACCGGGTGCAAGGTGGTTGTACACCATCGCCAGGAAGAAAAGACTGAGCAGTGCACTTTTGGAATTGGTATTGGGTGTAGGACTCAGTTTAGAGATGTACAGCCCGGTGAGCCAAAAAGCAAAGCCGCAAAAATACCCGCCAAAAATTGGGGGAATAGACTTGAATACCCAAACTGACATTCCTAGTGCAAGGCAGACAACAGCCTGGATAACGATGTTTTTTTTGCTTTTGGCAATGAAAATAAAGAGGAGATAAAAGATGATCTCGTAATGAATTGACCATAATACCACGTTCGTTACCAGCCGATCGGTCCATCCCTGTAAAAGAAAGATGGCTCCCAATACCTTTGAGAGATTTAGACCGGGTTCAAAGCTAAAGCAGAACAAAATGACGAGCAGGTAAATGGGGTAGATCCGGAAAATCCGTTTGATCAGGTAATCTTTTTTGTTGAGTCGATCACCAGGATAGTTAACGCCAATAACATATCCGGACAGCATAAAAAAGATCAGGACTGCGAGGTGGGCGAAATGACTATACTCGATGATTTGGTTGATCGTAGGAAACAGGATCATTCCGGTTTGAACGTGGGCAAGGGCTACCGTTAAGGCGCAAATTCCTCTTAAACCCTCAAGTGAATAATTGAATTTCCTGACTTTAACTTCAGCCATAATGGTAAATTGTCGAATACCGGCGCATAATAGTCACTTTTTATAGATTGGACAAATTACTAATGTTGCAATTCATTAATCTCTTAGGGGCAAATTGACCGGGAAAGGCAAACTTTTTCCTAACCCTTTCATCATCAGTTAAGCAGGTATTTTCAGTCTCACTGATCCGACAGATCTACGCGAGCGAGATTCGACCGGAACACCACGGAAGATGAACCGGCTGCCTGGTTTTGCACAGGCGTAAACTTCACCAAATCCTTTATCGCCATTACCCGCTGTTGTCATCCCCACCGCAAAGGTGAACATGCAGTGGAAGGCTCAGCTACGCTTTCAAAAGTACTTAAGTATGGATACGGTTGTTGGCGGTTTGCTACGACAAACAGGCAAACACCAAAATGGTAGCGCCAGGTGATTTGTTGGCTTAATTCAATGCTGCCAGGACACCCCTATAAAGCTATTGCTTAGCGTCATTCATTTCGATCCAGTAACCGTCAGGATCCTGCAAATAGATCTGGTGTACCCCATCCGGCCGTGTGGTAATCTTCATGGGTTCATCGCTTGCACTTACATAGGGTATTTTCGACACCGACAAACGATCAATAAACTGCTGAAGTGAGGGTACACTAAAACAGAAATGGTCGGTGCGGTAGTGTTTTACTCCCTTTTCTGCCCCCTGGATAATGTGGAGGGTTATCCGGTCGGCCATCTTAAACCAGGCATGTTTTCCATCATGAAAAGGCTCCGGCACCACTTCCAGTTGTAGCACGTTTTTATAGAAGTCAGCACTCTTCTGAAGGTCATTGACGTAGATCGCGAGGTGATTAAAAGTTATCACAGGCTGAGCTATTGATGAAGCGGCGGATATAAAAACAACAGATAGTAAAGCAATCACTTTTTTCATCGATAAATTTTAATGCCATGCTATCCCGGGGTCAAAGACACCGCTGATTGTGGCACTGAAAGTTATAAAATTATCGTTGATCCTGCCACTGGTTGTATTGATTTCGCGTTGTCATGGTCGATTTAGAGGCACTGCCAGACGGCATCGAGGAACCAGTGTTTGGAGTCGTAAAAATGTGCAGAGCGTTTAAAGCCACTCTGATGTGCAAGTTCATCGGTTTGTTCGGGGGTGTATTTTTGCGAGATCTCCATAAAGACCGTTTCGCCCTGTTTAAAGCGAATTGTTTCTCCCGCGATTTTAACTTCCTGGTTGAGATTGCTGACGAGGTAACTTTTACAAGCGCCGGTACCTGGATCATAGGTGGGGTAATGACTGAAGTTGTCAAGGTTGAAATTTCCACCAAGTTCCCTGTTGATACGTTTCAGGAGGTTGAGGTTAAAATCACGGGTATAGCCCGCTTTGTCGTTATAAGCGCTTAAGATCACCCGTGGGTCTTTCTTGAGATCAAATCCAATTAATACCAGGTCGTCTTTCTTTAGGTGTTTGCGCATATGAAGGCAAAACTGGCGTGCTTCTTCGTGCGGTA
>JASLBT010000252.1 GCA_030146445.1 Segetibacter sp.
CTTTTTCAGGAAGATCTCCGTTAACGTACTTAAGGAGTTCTTCGTCATTAACTTCCTCCTCTTTACCCGATAATATGTCGTTCCAGTTAACCATCAGGCATTTTTGATTTTCTTTTCAACAATAATCTTCAGATTTCGCTTTCCATTTTGGATGAAGCTTTTTACCTGCAGGAGGTTGTACCCGGTAGCTACTGAGATCTGTTGATAAGATTGTTTTTGTAAATAAAATAAAGTTACACATTGTTTCTGCTCATTGCTCAACTCATCCAGGGACTGCGCAATGGTATTCAGTGTGTGATCCTTCTCGAGAAGTGCTGCACGTTCTTCCAGCTGATCGTCAGGTTCGCCGGTGATGTGGTCACTGAGCTCGACGGGTACGCGGCCATGACGATCCCTGATTTTCATTAAGCAGTGGTTTTTTGCCACCATGTAAAGCCAGCTTTTAAAGTAATCGACCCGGTACTTCCGTACTTCTGTAATTGCTTTTAAGAAGATTTGCTGTACACTATCCCTCGCATCTTCCTCGTTTTTCAGGTATTTCATACAGACCCCTAAAAGCAGCATCGTATAACGCTGAAGCAGGGCGCCCAGCCATTGATTGTCGCTGTCGGCATAAAACCGCTCAAGCAATTCTTTATCGCTGATATTTGATAAGGGGTCTTTAGCCACGCTTCAAAATAAATTGAATTTCTCAATAGGATGCTTTCCTCCTGTTAAATCCATAAACGATTCCTATCCCGGTTGGCTTACATTAAATTGTCCCATAGAGCATTAGCTTACCCGTTAAGTTAAGGCAATAGTTCATTGGCAAGAAGGTTTACACGCTGGTGCCTCGTTTTGCTATGTTTTGTCGCCGTATTTAGCATTGGTATTCTTCGGAATGAATAAGTAAGTGCAGGGGTTGTTTCGGAACAATCGCCGTCGATGCTCAAGGTCAAGGAGCACTTACGCTCTTATCGGGCGCATTTCATGCTGTCGGCCAATGTCAGCCTCGTAGTTTGTCGGCCAGACATTCAGCGGACGTCCGATATGATTTGTTTTACCATCGGAATCGTTTGAAAAGTCATACCCGCGGGTATCCGGGTAAATCGCCCGGTTGCCTTCCACGGATAATACTTGATTTAGTCGGATAATAGGTCGCCGGTTCTTCTGAACTAACCGTTCACGTTCAGGGAACCCGGGAGCACAGCAGATCAATTACGCCTGCCACTTAGAATGATGAGGTTTTTCCAAACGATAAGTTCGGAAGTTGCGCCACTAATGCGAAGCAGAAGTAGCGTGAAAGGGAGCTTAAGGGATGTTATAGCACTGCATACTTTCACAGGGTGCATGAACCTCTTATGGTTGCTGCATGAATAGGCAAATTTGGAATCAGTCGCAACGCGTGGGTGTTTTCAGGGGGTGGCTACGCCGCCCCGGCAGTTGGGAAACTTTCTTGCATTTTTTCTTTTAGCTTACGGGCCCTACATTCGCAACCCCAAAAAAACAAAAGTGATGAAAGAATTTGCCCAGGATATAGCCCGTGAGCTGAATATTAAGTCACAACAGGTTGAAGCCGTTCTCGCCTTGTTGGAAGAAGGATCAACCATCCCATTTATAGCCAGGTACCGGAAAGATACAACCGGCAATCTTGATGAAGTGCAAATTCAGCAGGTTCAGGAGCAGTCGAAGACTCTCAAGGAATTGGTGGAACGCCGTGTCTTCATCGAAAAAACGATCGATGAACAGGGAAACATGACGGATGAGCTTCGGGGTAAATTACATGCTGCTCTAACCATTGCCGAACTGGAAGACATCTATCTGCCTTTTAAACCGAAACGGAAAACCAAAGCCCAGGCAGCCCGCGAAAATGGTCTCGAACCGCTTGCTAAGATGATCCTGGAACAACAAAATATTGATGTGGTTGCAAAGGCAGGTGAATTCCTTAATGAAAAAGTGGCGAAAGCCGAAGACGCTTTGCAGGGAGCACGCGATATTATAGCCGAGATCGTTAACGAAGACGTACAGGTTCGCGCAAAGCTCCGCAAACTGTTTGAGCAGGAGGCTACCCTACAGAGCAAAGTGGTTCCGGGCAAAGAGGAAGAAGGAGTAAAGTATAAGGATTATTTTGATTTTTCGGAGCCCATTTCCAGGGTTCCGAGCCACCGGATATTAGCTGTCTTGAGAGGCTTTCTCGAAGGTTTTCTGCGTATCGGCATTGGGCCCGAAGAGGAGACTGCAATCGAAGGGATCGAAGAGCAGTTTATAAAGCGCAATAGTCCGTGCAACGACCAACTGAAGAAGGCAATTAAAGACAGCTACCGGCGATTACTTCAGCCTGCACTCGAAAGTGAATTTCGCACGGGCCTGAAACAAAAGGGCGATGAAGATGCAATAAACGTGTTTGCCGAAAATCTCCGCCAATTGCTCTTGAGTTCGCCACTTGGGAGCAAAAGGATATTAGCCATCGATCCCGGCTACCGAACCGGTTGCAAAGTGGTTTGCCTCGACGAAAAAGGGATGTTGAAAAAAACCGGTCTCATCTACGTACATGAGGCAAACCGCCAGCACGACGCCGAACGAACCATTAAAATGATGGTTGAAGAATACAGCATACAGGCTTTTGCCATAGGTGATGGAACAGCTGGCAGGGAAACGGAACAATTTATTAAAAAGCTAAACATCGGACTTCCTGTTTTTATGGTCAATGAAGACGGTGCTTCAGTGTATAGCGCATCGGAGATTGCACGTGAAGAATTTCCCGATCAGGATGTTACGGTTAGGGGAAGCGTAAGTATCGGCCGGCGCCTGATGGACCCTTTGGCAGAACTGGTGAAAATTGATCCGAAAAGTATTGGGGTGGGCCAATACCAGCACGATGTTAACCAGTCGAGGCTAAAAGAGCGCCTTGACCAGACAGTGGAAAGCTGTGTAAACCAGGTTGGCGTAAACCTTAATACAGCAAGCAAACATTTACTGAGTTACGTCAGCGGCATAGGAAATACCCTCGCCGAAAATATCATACAGTACCGCAATGAAAAGGGAAGTTTCTCGAGCCGGAAAGACCTGTTGAAGGTGCCTCGCCTCGGAGGAAAGGCATTTGAGCAATGTGCCGGGTTCCTGCGTATACCAGGCGGTAAGAACCCGCTTGATGGCAGTGCCGTGCACCCCGAAACGTACCCGCTGGTTGAACAAATCGCCGGCGACCTGAATACTGACGTAAAGAGTTTGATTGGTAATGACTCCCTGATTAAGCAGGTACCCATTAAAAAATACATTAATGAGCAATTCGGAGAACTGACGATCCGTGATATACTTAACGAGTTGAAAAAGCCAGGCCTTGATCCACGCAGTGAGGTTCAACAATTTGAATTTGCCAATATCTACAAGATCGAGGACGTAACTCCTGGTATAGTTGTTCCGGGTATGGTCACCAATATAACCAGGTTTGGGGCGTTTGTCGACATTGGCGTAAAGCAGGACGGGCTGGTGCACGTTTCTGAGATTGCCCACCGCTTTATAGAAGATCCCAATGAGGTACTGAAACTTGGGCAGCACGTGATGGTTAAAGTTACCGAGGTAGATGTTTCGCGGAAAAGAATAGCGCTGTCGATCAAACAAGCTGAGGGAGCGCCTGAAAAGAAGCCGGCATTTACAAAAAGTGACCAGTCGCGCAAGCCGAAAGTAGCCGGCGAACCCATGCCGATGAATGATGCCCTGGCGATGCTGAAGAAGAAATTTGGCAAATAGGGCCAATAGCCGGTAAGCTTATTGAAATAATACCGTTGAACGCCAGTGCTGCCTACAGCATTGGCGTTTGCATTTCTAAATATTCGGAAAGATGGTTGTTGAATACAAAAACACCTTTTTCAACCGTTAGTGTAACATTTACACAAAAATTTCCGGTCGAAAAAGGTGTTGGAGATAATCAAAAGAGCGAGCTGAAAATCAATGCCAGCAAGCATTTGGCATTTTTTTACAGCATTTAGTGATAATCAAAAGGCCCGTAACTTGGTTTACGATAAAAAAAATCACGGGCTACTTTTACATCACAAACAAGCAATAGTGAGGCAAGCAATTCGTTAGAGGCGATGCAAGCTAACAAAAAGTTAAATACCGAACAGGTTTATAGAAAAATATTTCAAGATTTTCATATGGCAAGCAATCGTTAGAGGTCGCTCCGTTTCTACGGAGGGACCCTTTTTTTTATTATTACTCCTTGGTATCGAGGGAAGAGTAGGAATTAGGTGTTGAGGTATTGGGTCTCTGAGGAGGTTAATGGTTGATAAGTTTACTGGTTGAGCTACTAACAAATTCTCCTCCTGCCTCCGGTGTGTAGCGCATCTTCTGCTTTCTCTAAGGTAAATCCTCCTGATTATCGTTGTTAATCCGTAATCCAAAATTCCATATTCCGCTAATTCGCTTATTCGTAATTCACTCAGCTCTCCTGCCGCAAGATCTCTAAAGGTGGTTTCGACAGAATACCCCTGCTGTTGAACAAACCGATGAACATTGTTAGCAAGGAAATAGCTCCGAATACGATAGACAGCGGCAGCCACTCAGGGGTATAACTTGTTTTGAACAAATATTCGGCAAGCAGCCAGCTTCCGATTAGCGATAGTAATATACCGGTGGCTGCAGCAAGAGCACCGAGGAAAAAGTATTCCAGTGCTGTGATAAACAATATCTGCCTGCGGCTCGCGCCTAAAGTTCGCAGCAACACGCTTTCCTGGATCCGCTGGTATTTACTGATCAGCACGGAAGCGATAAGCACCACCAGGCCGGTGATAATACTAAAAGCCGCCATAAACCGGATAACAAAGCCAATCTTGCTCAGTATCTCGTCGAGTGTTTTTATTACCAGCCCAAGATCGATGATCGAAATATTTGGAAAAGTTTGCACCACTGCCTGCTGAAAACGGGCTGAAGCCTCGTCGGTTGCTACCCTCGTGAGCAGGACAAAAAACTGGGGCGCCTGCTCCAATACGCCCTTTGGGAAAACCACCAGGAAATTGGTTTGTATCCGATTCCAGTCCACTTCTCTGAAACTGCCGACAATGGTCGGTACAAGCGAACCCTGAACATTAAAAATCATTGTATCGCCGATACTGATGTGTTGTCGTCGCGCAAAGCCTTGTTCTATCGATACGTACACGGTGCCATTGTCGTCAGCTGCATTGCCGTGCCATTTGCCCCTGGTAATCTTCTCGGACTCCGTGAGCGAGTCGCGATAGGTAACACGGTATTCCCGGGTAAATGCACGTCGCGAGAAACTGCTGTCACCAGAAATGGTTGCCGCAGTCTTCCCGTTGTATTGCTCGAGCCGCATATTTACGATTGGCACCTCCTGTATAATTGGCAGTGCGTGTTCCCGGGCGAGCGTAAGCAGTGGTTGTTTTTGTGTTTTCTGGATATCGAACAGCACCATGGTCGGTTGGCTGCCGCTAGCCGATAAGGTTACCCTTTTTAGCACCAACGATTGAACCGCGAAGAGTGTACAGATAAATGCAGTGCCCAGGCCAACCGAAACCAGTAAGATGATCGTTTGGTTATTTGGCCGATAAAGATTGGCCAGTCCCTGTCTCCACAGGTAACTCCACGACACCGGAAAGAAACGTCGGACTGCCCACATAACGAAATAGGCCATCAGCGTTAACACCAGGAACGC
>JASLBT010000473.1 GCA_030146445.1 Segetibacter sp.
GATAGCATGGTTATCCGGACTGTAAGTGATGCCTTACAGTATGTTTGGTCGCCGATTACAGGAGTTGACAATCCCGGGGTAAAACGGCCCACTGTTTCGCCGGTTGATAACATTACTTATTACGTTTCAGCGAACCTGGGCAAATGCCAGGATCGTGACTCGATAAACATCAGGGTGGCGCCATTTCCCCAGGCGAATGCCGGTATCGACACTTCTATCTGTTTTGGTGAACCGGCACAACTGGTCGGATCAATGACCGGGTCCTCATTTACCTGGAGCCCCGCAGGAAGCCTGGCCGGAGCCAATACGCTAACGCCCGTTGCCAATCCTGGTTCTACCACCGCCTATGTGCTGACTGCATTTGATACCATTGGCTGCCCCAAGCCTTTTCGGGATACCGTTGTGGTAAATGTAAACCAAAGGATAAGGGCTTTCGCCGGTAACGACACCTCAATTGTAATCAATCAACCGCTTCAACTGAATGCAACGGGCGGAACAATTTACGCATGGTCACCGGGCATAGGTATGAACAATACGAACATCGCCGATCCGGTAATCAACCTTAGCCCAACCATCGACTCGATTACTTACCGGGTGAGGGTGAGTATTCCGATTGGTTGTGCCGCTGAAGACGACATTACCGTGAGGGTATTTAAAACCGCACCGGATATTTTTGTGCCTACCGCTTTTACCCCTAACCAGGACGGCAAAAATGATGAACTAAAACCGATACTCGTGGGCATGCGATCCCTGAACTACTTCAGAATTTATAACCGGTGGGGGCAGATGGTTTACAGTACGTCGGAGCCGGGCAAAGGATGGGATGGAAAAATCGGAGGGGCTGACCAGGGCAGCGGAACATTTGTTTTCATGGCCGAAGGAGAAGATTACCTCGGCAAAAAGATCTTAAGAAAAGGAACAACCGTTCTAATCCGGTAAGCCGGTAGGATTTGATCCATAGCACCGAATTGTGCACCAGCAGGAATGCCTGCGGGGTATAAAGAAACAGCATGAACAAGATAATATTGATCACGGGGGCTACCTCGGGGTTTGGGAAGGCGGCCGCAGAAAAATTTGCTTCGGAGAAATGGAACTGTATTATCACGGGCAGACGCGAAGAACAGCTGCATGCTTTGGCCGATGAACTCAGGACAAAATACCACGCACGGGTGTTAAGCCTGGTGTTTGATGTACAGGAACGCGACCAGGTATTCGCCCACCTGGGGAATTTACCGGAAGAATGGCGGCAGATTGATGTGCTGCTGAATAACGCCGGCCTGGCACTTGGGCGTGAGCACATCAACGAAGGTAATCCCGATGATTGGGACACCATGATCGACACCAATGTAAAGGGCCTGTTGTATGTTACACGGGCAGTGTTGCCGTATATGACAGCCAGAAGCCAGGGCCATATCATCAATCTGGGATCAGTAGCAGGCAAGGATGTGTATGAAAACGGTAACGTTTACTGCGCGAGTAAAGCAGCTGTTGACACCCTTAGCCATGCGATGCGAATTGATCTTCTTCAACACAACATCAAGGTTTCCGCTATTCACCCGGGAGCTGCGAAAACAGCGTTTGCCTCTGTGCGTTTTAAGGGTGATGAACAAAAAGCAGAGCAGACATACAAAGGCTTCATCCCACTCTCGGCAGATGACGTAGCCGGGATCATTTACTATACCGCCTCGCTCCCGCCACATATCTGCATAAACGACCTGGTCGTGACCTGTACCGCCCAGGCCGACGGCATTTACTTCTTTAAACAATAATCTTATTCACAATCAGCACCTCGCCGAATGCTCTGCAGCGGCGGGTACCCTCTTCGGCGGTTTCAGTAACGCTTGACAACCTCTTTGATTATCGGCGCGGTTTTCGTTTATTGGCTATAATCCTGTTGGTATCAACAGCCTATCAAACCTTTGAGGGTACATATGAAAAGATCCTGATTGTTTTTAGTTTCCTATTAGCTCTACTAATCCTGTCCGGCGACACCATTTATGCCCAAACCACGGTTAAGAAGAAAACAAGCACCAGCATAATAAAGAAAAGGACACTGATAGGTGCAGCCGCAGGAGCCGCAACGAGTGCAGTTGTTAGCAAAAAAATAGGTAAAGGTGCGCTGATTGGGGGTGCAGCCGGCGCTGGTGCGGGTTATTTATATGGCAGGCACAGGGACAAAAAGCATCCCAAAAAAAGTGGTAAAAACAAAAACTACTGTTAGGCAAATACCTTAGCAGAAAGCATTCGTATTCGCAAAAGCTCCATACATAATTACCACACCCGCCCAAGAAAAGGCGGGTTTTTTTGTGCTCGAAATCGGAGGCTTTATGGAACAACTACAAATTTCGGCTTACCGGAAAACCGGAGATTTGTTATGCGGCCGCTGAGCGCACGAGCTGCTGAAGAAAAAAGCAGGTTAACTTGCAGGCACAATAATTTTTGCTTTTCAATGATGAAGCTGGTCTTTATATCCTTTTTGTTGCTCTTCGTGAGCTGCACAAAAAAGCCCCCGCTGGAAGAAAAGCCATCGGTACTCGCCCTTCGTGAGATGGGGGAACTTGCCACTGTTGAGTATACAATAACAAAAGTGATTAAGGCAAGCGACGACAAGACCTGGTATAAAGTCGGCGATCGCAAAATCCTGATGAGCTGTGAAGCTTACCTGAAGGCAGGAGTCGACCTTACCTTGCTTACCGAAAACAGCTTTACGGTCGACGGCAAAAACATTCATATCCGGCTTCCCTCCCCTAAATTGATCAGCCTGAATATACCTCCTGACAAAATCAGGGTAGAATACCAGCAGGTGGGTGCATTCAGGGATCCGTTCAACAGCCAGGAACGTGATGCCCTTGCCGGGCAAGCTGAAGCTCAGATAAAGAATAGCGTAGATGCGATCGGCATTCTCCCACAGGCAAAGGCCAATACGGCCCTTTTTGTGAGCAACTTTCTTCAGCAGGCTGGCTTCGAAAATATCACGATCTCCTGGTCCGACACGCCTGGAAAAACCATCGCACCATGAAGCAATTACGGGTCAGAAGATTTATCTACATCATACTGGCAATTTTTGTTGGCATATGGATCGTGCAACGGGTTTTCCGCTTCCCTTCATTGAAGAACCTGTTTACTGAGCAGCCTGCTGTTATCGACCGGACACCGATCGTTATTAAACAGGTACGATCGATAGCACAGTTGGTGACGGTTACCGCACTCGACGAAGTGGTCGTGGATTCTGTCGT
>JASLBT010000040.1 GCA_030146445.1 Segetibacter sp.
ATGAATGCGATCCTAATGCAGATCCGGCCTTGTACCGACGCCTTTTATCCTTCTGCATACGAACCCTGGAGTGAATACCTGACCGGTAAACAGGGACTTGCACCTTCGCCCTACTATGATCCGCTGCAATTTATGATCGAAGAAACCCATAAACGCGGCATGGAGTTTCACGCCTGGTTGAACCCGTACAGGGCCGTATTCAACGTAAACAAGTCGTCGGTTGCCCCCAACCACGTGACCCGCCTTTTCCCACACTGGTTCCTGAACTATGGTACAATAAAGATTTTTAATCCGGGTATGCCCGAAGTACGTGACTACGTAAATGGGGTGATCAGGGATGTAGTTACAAGATATGACCTCGATGGTATTCACTTCGACGACTACTTTTATCCTTATCCCATTCCCGGGAAGATTATTCCCGACCAGGCCACCTATCAGAAGTATGGTGTTGGAATGACGCGAAACGACTGGCGGAGAAGTAACGTCGACTCGATCATCAAAATGGTTCATGAAACAATTCAACGGGCCAATCCCAGGATCAAGTTTGGAATCTCCCCGTTTGGGGTTTGGCGCAACAAAAGCAAGGATCCGGCCGGTAGCTCCACCAGAGCCGGTCTTACCAACTACGATGACCTTTATGCCGATATTCTTTTATGGATGAAAAACGGTTGGATCGACTACGTGGCACCGCAACTCTACTGGGAGATCGGGCATCCGTTATGCGATTACAACGTGTTGCTCGACTGGTGGTCGGGGAACAGTTACGGGAAGCAGATCTTTGTGGGGCATGGAATTTACCGCGGCTACGATCAGAAAAGTGGCGGATGGCGAAGACCGACAGAAATACCCAACCAGATTAAGGAACTCCGGGAGAGACCGCAAATCCAGGGCAGTGTATATTTCAGCAGTAAGTCGTTTGTTAGAAATCCATATGGCTGGAACGATACGCTTAGAAATAATTACTATCGTTTGCCGGCCCTGGTGCCGCCAATGCGCTGGATCGATAGCATACCGCCGATAGTTCCACTCATCGAAAAGATCAAAGGAAGCAAACAACAGCGGGTATTGTACCGGGGAGCGGAGCCGATCAAAGGTTTCGCACTGTATACCGTATCCCCGGGAAAGCCCCTTGCCCGCGAAAGTGCTACACTCGTAAAGTTGTTTGTCGCCGAAAAGTTTGTTGATGTTGACCTCGGGGAACTCGAAATACCAAAGATCGAAAAGCTGTTTATTGCTGCCGTGGACAGGAACAATAATGTGAGTGAATGGGTTCCGTTACGGTAAACCTTTGTGGCATCAGGATGTTGTAAACACGAAACAGCCGGTTCAAAGAGTTTGAGAAGAACACCCCGGGTCCTTATTTTTAAAAGCAGCGGCTCTTCTAACGTTAATGATCTATAGCTTTGCAGCAGCCGATTTATAACCACAAAAAATTTACATATGCCAGGTTTTGAGCTTTGGGGCGATGAAGAACGTAAGGAAGTAAATGACGTGCTGGAAACCGGGATACTAATGCGTTATGGTTTTGACGGGCCGAGGAAAGGAATCTGGAAATCGAAAGAGTTGGAGGATGAGATACGGAACACCTTCGGCTGCAAATACGCACAGCTTACGAGCAGTGGCACTGCTGCACTTACAACAGCCCTCGCCGCTTTGGGCGTCGGCTATGGCGACGAGGTGATTATGCCAACATTCACTTTTGTGGCGAGTTTCGAAGCAGTGATCAGTGTGGGCGCAATACCGGTGTTGGTCGACATCAACGAAACGCTTACCCTGGATCCCGTTGCAGTCAGGGCTGCAATCACCCCTCGAAGCCGCTGTATAATGCCCGTACATATGTGCGGTAGCATGGCCGACCTCGGTGCCTTACAGGAGATATGTCGCGAGCACAACCTCGTTTTGCTGGAAGATGCCTGTCAGAGTATAGGCGCTACCTACAATGGAAAGAAAGTGGGTACGATAGGCGATGCCGGGACCTTTAGTTTCGATTTTGTAAAAACGATTACCTGCGGCGAAGGTGGGGTGGTCATGACAAACAACGAACTGGTATACGTGAAATGCGACGGCTATACTGATCACGGCCACGATCATGCGGGGGTTGACCGGGGTGCAGATCTTCACCCGTTTATCGGCTATAATTATCGGATCAGCGAGCTTCACGCCGCAGTGGGCCTGGCACAGGTGAAAAAGCTTGCAAAGTTTCTTGAAATACAGAAAGCCAACCAGGAGGTTTTAAAAGGTATACTCTCGACAATACCTGAAATAACTTTTCGCGAGATCCCTGAAGGCGGGGTAGACAGCTGTACATTCCTGAGCTGGTTCCTGCCGACCGAAGAGATCACTAAGGCTGTCGTTCAGCAGCTTAAGGAAGCGGGGCAACTTGCAGGTAACTTCTATTGGTACAACAACAACTGGCACTACATCAGCAAGTGGGATCACCTTAAAAATGCGACTTTCCTGAATGCTCAAAGCGCTGGGATAACAAACGCCCTGAAACAACTGGCTTCAAAAACTTTCCCTGCAAGCGACCGTGTAATGAGTCGTTGTATCAGCACGGCTATCAGCCTGGGCTGGTCGGAGAGCCAGGTAAAAGAAAAGGGCGAAAAAATTGCTGCGGTGGTGAAACAGGTGCTCAGCAACAGTGCAATACCCATGGGCTGACACCCTGCACTCAATCAAACATAGGCGATATTACGCCGGGCTAAACGGTCCATGCACTCTCGGAGGTCTTCAGTATCAAACAGTGGACACGGGTAACGTTAGAACGAACACGGATCTTCAAACGCCGTTAGCCGGGCTTTTCGGCGCGATGAACAAGGCAAAAAGCCGGTCAGGGTGCTTGCCTGCTTCAACTTACACCATTAGCCTGTTTCATCTTTTCTTGCCTTCCAAAACATCACAATAATTCACCGAGCCAAGTCTGAAGCGGAGAGGAATTTTTGCCGCTTTTTCGAACTGCAATTCTTTGGTGCAGAAGAAACCAAGGTTCCTGGTATACCAATCGGCTGGGATAGCCGGGTTGCCAGACCTGACACGTTTGAGATCTACCACATGATTTAAGAATATTTTGGCTGTACTGTCGGGAGTTGAAGAGTATGTTGCAGCCCGCTGAGGGATCAACCTGAATGGTTGCTGGGCGGAGGCTGTTGAGTTAAGGTATACCAATAATAATATAAAGAAACAAATCGAACAGTGCCTCATCTTATGGTGCTTTTGTATGTAAATTTACCGCAAAAAGCTGGCAGGAAAATTTATGCCAGATTTTAACGTTCAATATCAATTCAAAAAATTTTTTTAAAAGTGCCCTTAGAAAACGTTTTAACTTTTTGTTCCGTTTAGTATTTGAGAGGAGTTTAAGAAATGTCATTAAGTCAATCATTACAGCAGAAGCTATTACAGAAGTTATCACCACAACAAATTCAGCTAATGAAGTTGTTGCAGGTTCCCACGGCTAACCTCGAAGAAAGAATCAAGGAGGAGCTCGAGGAGAACCCTGCCCTGGAGGTGAGTGAAGACGGGCACGACGAATATGATGACAACCTCAAAGATGAATTTGAATCCGGCGACGAGGAATTTGAAGCAGAGGGAAGTGCCGACGAATACGATAACCTGGATTTAAGTGAATATATTAATGAAGGTGACGATGAAGTAGGCGATTATAAGCTTCGCGACGAAAATTACCCCGAGGCAGACGAAGGGAAGGTGATCCCGATCAGGGTTGAGACCTCTTTTCACGAAATGCTGCTCGACCAGTTGGGCATGATGAACCTCGACGAAAGAGCGCGGAAGATGGCGGAGCAGATTGTGGGCAGTATCGACGATGACGGTTACCTCAGGAGAGAGCTTTCCTCAATTGCCGATGACCTCGCCTTCCGGCAGAACATTGTTGCTACAGAAATCGAAATTGAAGCAATGATTAAAAAGATCCAGCAGTTCGATCCGCCTGGTATCTGTGCGCGCAACCTTAAAGAATGCCTCATTTTGCAATTACATCGTCGGTTAAAAGAGGGCAAAGAAGTAGAACTTGCGCTGCAGGTGATGGAAAAGTACTTCGATGAATTTACCAAAAAGCACTACGAAAAGATTCAGCGTGGACTCAACCTGTCCGATGACCAGCTAAAGGCAGTCATCACCCAGATCATCAAGCTTAATCCCAAACCCGGTGGCAATATCGGTTCAGTAAACAAGGCGGAGAGTTATGTAGTTCCCGATTTCTTCATCTTTAATAATGCCGGCAAGCTGGAGCTTACGCTCAACAGCAAAAATGCCCCCGACCTGCGAATCAGCGAAGGATATCGCGACATGATCAAGGACTACGAGAAGGGTGCAAAAAAAGACAAAAGGCAAAAAGAGGCCGTACTATTCATCAAGCAAAAAATTGACTCGGCAAAATGGTTTATCGATATGATCAAGCAGCGTCAGCAAACGCTGATCGGTACCATGCAGAGCATCATGAACTACCAGGAAGAGTTCTTTCTTACCGGTGACGAGACCACCCTGAAGCCAATGATCCTCAAAGATATTGCTGAAATGACAGGCCTCGACATCAGTACCGTAAGCAGGGTGGCAAACAGCAAGTTTGTACAAACAGAATTCGGAACATACCGCCTGAAGTTCTTCTTTAGTGAGTCGCTCAGTACCGATAGCGGTGAAGAGGTGAGCACCCGGGAGGTTAAAAAAATATTAAGCAACCTTATCGAAGCAGAAGACAAGAGGAAACCTTTGAGTGATGAGCAACTTACCGATATGCTCCAGGAAAAAGGGTACAATATCGCCCGCCGAACCGTAGCAAAATACCGTGAACAGTTGAACCTTCCAGTCGCCCGGTTGCGCAAACAATTATAAACAACCGCCTGGTATATGCAGAACGAATATGCTTATCCTCCACAGATGCACCCGGCCGTAAGAGCAGGTGCAAAATTCGTTTCCTATATTTTTCACCCGATCTTTCTTCCCATTTACGTCATTGCATACCTGATCTTCATACATCCTTACTCGTATGCTTCCCTGCAGGAGAAGCAGAAGCTCATGAAGTTGGTGTCGTTTTTTATCCTGACGGTGTTTTTTCCAACGCTTACGGTATTTCTACTCTGGCGACTCAGGTTTGTTGAGTCCATAATGTTGCGAACGCAACAGGAAAGAATTATCCCCTACATCGCC
>JASLBT010000071.1 GCA_030146445.1 Segetibacter sp.
GTGAATGAATGTTTATTTTCCTATAACCAGTCGTAAAAAAACGATGCCATGTCTTTGCCAGGTTTATGGAATTTCGACCCGCAGCGTTTTTTGACGTGTTCTGAAAGGAACCTCAAACCAACGAAAACAGTAGTCCTTAGAACATGACGCTGTTGCTATAGTAAACAACCGAACACACCGACCGTAAGCCATGAAAGATTTATCATTAATCTCAATTACTTAAGTCTCCGGTCTAAAAGCCCGGGAATTAGAATCAACTGCCGTACAAGTGCCCGCCGGGCCAGTCGGACGGCAGCGACCTGCCGATAAGTTGGGCACTGCGACAAGGATGTCGAAGAGAACGCCTTCAGCTCGTCACCAAAGATGCTTTCGGGTGAACGCCTTAATTCACATCACCATTCCCTGGAGGCACCCTTGTTACGAAGTTTGTTCCTCTTCCGAAGCACAGTTCAACCAACGATTCGGAGCTGATCCATCATTCAACAAGCATCATAATTTTTACTCATTTACAGTTATTAAGATTAATTACTAAGTTCGGGCTCTTTTCAGATTACGCTTATTCGCTACGATTACTGCTAATATGATGATCCGGCATGGGCTATTCCGGTTTCTGCGCGTGAAGGGAGACCGCCGAGAAGCAGGGTGCCAACAGTTCTGTCTGTAGCCCCGTTCTATGCTGCCATAACATATACCTAAACCAGGATTAAAATATCAGATGATTATATATCAAACAAACAGGAATTGGTTACGCGACCTTCGACATTTGTTTACCAGCTTTACGATGCAGAAGGTGGTGAAAAGCACCTTGTTGATCATGGCCTTTACTGCCGTTGTTGCATGGGTTCAAATTGAGCTGGTGCCGTTTGAAGGCTCCGGCTTAGACATAACCATATTTTCCCTGCTGGGAGTTGTGTTAAGTATCCTCCTTTCGTTCCGGACCAATACGGCCTACGACCGCTGGTGGGAAGGCCGGAAACTATGGGGTGAACTCGTAAACAATTGCCGGAATATGGCAGCGTATATGCACAGCGCTTTTCCTGAGGACGACCAACAAGTCAGGCGTTATATCGCATTCCGGATGAGTAATTTCTGCGTGGTGCTGAAAGAACATTTGCGCAACAGCCTGGAGATGAATGAACTGTTAAGTGTTACTGAAGAAGAAATTCAAGTGTATTCAACCAAGTCGCACCTTCCGTCGTTTATCGCTTACGAAATCATGCACAGCATCCAGGGGCTTTTTAAGGCCGGCGACATCAAGGGTGAAGACCTGATCAATTTGCATGAACATACAAAGGCTTTATTGAATATAGCCGGCGCTTGCGAAAGGATTCGCAAAACCCCGATCCCGTTTTCGTACAATGTGTACCTGAAGCTGTTTATTTCGATATATGCCATATGCCTGCCCTTTGCATTGATCCCGATGTTTCATTACTGGGCGGTCATACCTGTGGGCTTTATTTTCTTTGCATTCATTGGATTGGAGTTAATGGCTGAGGAGATCGAAGATCCTTTCGGGCTCGACTGCAATGACCTCCCGATTGCGGAGATCGCCAACACGATTAAGAAAAATATCTTCGAAATTTTTGAGCTTCGGCAACCCGAACAGGAGCCTGCGGGCGAATTGTACGCCAAAGTATTCTAACCCCGCAAGTTTACTAAACGCCATCGTTTGTTGAACACTTATATCGTTAGCTAACCACAAGCAATAAGCAGTTTGTTGCCGGCTAAATGGATCTGAGTCGCGGTACTTTTCAAAGTTCAAAAATGGCCAACAGCCGGTTACATACGGTGCTTTGTTCGTCCCGGGCTTTTAAGGGTGTCTCAACTATAGTTTTAAACTCACCTTATTACCTTCTTTTGCTGCAACATATATCGCATCGATGATCTTCAGGTCCCTTAAACCTTCCTGGCCGTCGACCGGTATTAAGGGTTGTTTACCCTCCAGGATGATGCCTGCCATTTCATCCATCTGCACGGTTTGGTGGGTTACATGTGGTTGGTTTAGTTCGCCCTTACTGGTACGCCCCCGGATCGGGCCATAACCCGTGGCTGGCAACAATTCAGCAAATCCTTTATCGCCATTCAGGAAAAAGCGGTCGAGATTATTCATGTTGTACGTCGAAAGGCAGGATGCGACTGCGCCACCCGGGAATCCCATCTGGAACTGTATCGTCTCATCAACCCCTGCTTTGAACTTTACAGGATCGGTTTTGGTTTCCTGCGCAGTAACCCAAATCGGTTCTTCACCGGTCATATACCGGGAACCATTAATTGAGTAGATGCCGATGTCCATCATTGCGCCACCGCCGGAAAGTTGTTTATTCAACCTCCATTGGTTCGGATCTCCGATCCTGAAGCCCGACAATCCCTGGAAAAACATAACCTTTCCAAGTTCCCCATCCTTACGCATACGCACGATCTCAAGCGTTTTCGGCTCGAAGTGCAGGCGATAACCAACAAGCAGCTTTACGTTTGCTGCCTTACATGCGTCCACCATCTCCTGCCCTTCCCTTGCATTTATCGCCATGGGCTTTTCGCAAATCACGTGTTTGCCTGCTTTCGCAACCCGGATTACCTGGTCGTGGTGCAGGGCATTTGGCGTGATCACATACACCGCATCGATGTCGGTATTATTTTTTACCTCGTCGAAGTTTTCATAATTGTAGCAATTCTTTTCCGGGATGTTGTACCTGCTTTGCCAGTCTTTTACCTTGGCCGGGGTACCACTAATCACCCCGGTAAGTTTTGCTTTTTTGCACGCTACCATGGCTTCCGCTACTCTCCGGCCATAGCTGCCCAAACCCATTATGGCGACCCGTAATACCGGTCCTTCATATGGATCAGCCACCAGGTTTGTAAAACTTGCTTTTGCTTTACCAGAAAGCAATGGAAGGGCAATGATCGGGGCGGTGAGTTTATGCAAAAACGAACGACGTGAATTCATTAGGCAGAATTTATTGTTGAAGCAACTCGGTTTGTCGCTGGTATAGCACTTATGCTATTTGCTGAAATAAATATAAGGACGATTATAAAGCCAAATACAAAAACTATTTCACACAAACATTTTAGATAAGAACATCGTATGATGTGCTGATTATCTCGGCTACAATGGGGTTTTTGCTGGGCACCGCGTATGTTCCCCGGGCGGGGGCAGATCTCCGTTTTATTGATATCAAACTGCGACTTCATGAAATGGTAATACCCCGAAAGCTGGGTTACGAACAAATGCTCTACCTTAATGGCTCCTTTATTTTTGCTTACAACAATCACCAAAAACGTTTATGCATTACAGCAGGAGACACTTTTTAAAACACGCAATTACAGGGGCAGTTTGTATAGGCGCCGGCAATACCATCGAGGTTCTTGGGAACAACTTTGCACTTCCGCAGCGTGATAAAGTGAAGTTGCGTGTAGCCATCGCATCCGACGGCCACTATGGAGAACCTAAAACGGCTTACGAGGAGCGACACTCAGAGATGGTCCGGTTGTTTAATGCCGAAAAAGCAGGACGTGGCGTTGACTTTGCATTCATCAATGGCGATTTGATTCACAATGACGTCGCCTTTTTTCAGCCGATGAAAAAGCACTGGGATACCCTCTCGATGCCCTATTATGTTTCTCATGGCAACCACGATATGGTTGATGAAGAAACCTGGGTAAAAACATTCAATAACGGATGGCACTATGGCTTTGACAAAAAAGATATCGGATTCGTAGTATTGAATACCGCGGATGTAAAAGGTACGTATATCAGCCCCGATGTGGAGAAAACAAGAGAGCTATTAAAGCAATATGAAAAGCACAAACAACTGTTTGTATTTATGCACATCACCCCGATAAAATGGACGACCCACGGAATTGATTGCCCTGAAATTGTTGAACTTTTTAATAAGCAGGCAAACCTCAAAGCCGTGTTCCATGGGCATGACCATGACCAGGACAATGTGAAGGAGAATAAGGGCCGTTGCTATTTCTTCGACTCTCATATCTCGGGCAGCTGGGGCACTGATTATTATGGCTACCGGATCCTCGAAGTGATGGACAACGGAGATATCCTCACGTATCAAATAAACCCCGAAACGCGGGCACAGGTAAACAGCCGGAAGCTTTCCTGACCTACAGACTTATGTGGTCAACCCCGCCTTTTCTGAGAAGTTGACCCAATAGAGCAAAAAAAAGCCCCGCATGTTTAACGGGGCTTTTGAAATATAAATCGTTTTTTTGGGCTAGTACTACGGGACCGTTTTAACCAGTTTTGCTTCGATTGATCTTTATGTTCATAAAACGGTTGTTCTTACGGCTTTCTTCTGCCATAAATCCCATAATGTGCGACTCGATCGATTCATCAATCGTTGAGGTTAGTAAGGCCGGATTTTGCTGGGCAACTGCCTGTACAAAATCTCTCGCGAGTAACCAGTCTCCGCCGCCATGCCCGCTGTTGGTATAACCTTCAACGTCCTCTGCTTTGGGTTTCAGCCTGGTCTGCTTGCCTGTTCTGAAGTCATTGATCACAAGGTTGGTCATGTCGCCTTCCATATCGCCCATAGAACCCATCACCCTGGTTC
>JASLBT010000272.1 GCA_030146445.1 Segetibacter sp.
CTTTGCGGAACCCACATCGACAACATGCCGACCTGCGGCATCTTTGCGGTAAAAGCAGCGATAAAAGATTGGAAGGACTTCAAAAACGCAGATAAGGAATTTTGGTTTTTCGACTACCCCAAACTTCACGTCTGAAATAAATAATGCCAGGTTATGCCTGCCTTTTTATTTGCGTGTCGCCATTTTTGTTTCTTGCAAGATTTACGAGGTACACCCCGGTAAATATCAAAACGGCGGCAATTACCTTTTTTAGCGTAAACTCTTCGCCAAGGAAAAAGATGGCCACGAGCGCTGCAAATAGTGGCTGGGTATAGATATAAGTGCCGGTTGCAGAAGCTCCAATCTCCTTTATGCCATAAATATTAAATAGGTATGCCAGAAAGGTAGCACCAACTACAACAAACGCCAGTGAGATCCATGCCGGCGTAGTGAGTGCCGTCCAATCGGTTTGTACGAACTCTGTATAACCGAACGGTACGATCATAAACATGCCGATGGTAAATACCCACCTGATTACATGAACCGGCCTGTATTCCAGCATAAGTGGTCGTACCAGTACCATGTAGAAAGCATATGAGATGGCATTGATGAGTATGTAGACATCCCCAAGCAAAATGTTGGCTGCATCACCTGTACGTTCTTTTACCGCCAGTAACAGCAACGCGCCTGCAACTCCGATTAACAAACCGCCGATCTTATACAAGCCAAGCCCTTCTTTTAGCAACCAGGCAGCGATTAGGGTTATAAAGATTGGAGTGGCAAGTGTTAGCAGTGCCGCATGGATTGAGGTGGTAAGCGACAAGCCTTTAATAAAAAGCAATTGGTTAATAGCAACACCTGTGATCGCACACAGCACAAACCTGCCAACATGCCTTTTCTGAATACCTGGCGAAGAAGGCTTCATCAGGTATAGACTCCACAACAAAGCAACACTAACAACGATCCTTACGACGTTCAAGGCAAATGGCTTAACAAACCCTGGTGTCACGTATTTAACGATGCTGTAGTTGGCGCCGAATATCAGGTTTGCTGCCAGCACTGCTGCATGTGCTTTTTGTTTCGAATTCAACCTCTTGGTTTAAGCCCGCAAAGGTAATTGATGCACATACCTTAGCCCCGCAGATTAAAGACAAATTCATCTAACACTGTTTTATAACCGTCCATGTTTATTTCCGGCAAACGATAAGGGAAAACTCTTGCGGCCTCCAGTGCAGATTGTAGTTTAAAGTCGTGTTGGCCTACCGAATAACACCATCCCTGCGTTTTCAAATGATCAGCTAAGTACTCCTGTTCGGTTTGGCCGGGCGTTGCAATCAGGATGGAACGTTTTTTCATCTTTATGATGTCCATGACGGTAGTATACCCGCTTCGACTTATAATCAGGTTACTTTCCTCAAAAGCACGAGCGAGTTGGCTGGCTGGAAGATGGTTGTGGATACTTACCTGGTTGAAGGATTGGATTTGCCCGGCATTTCCTGGCAAGCCGCGAACCAACAACACCCTGCCGTTGAATGTTTTTAGTTCCTCCATGAGTTTATCTTCAAGGGTTGATCGCTGTGGCTCCGGACCCGATATGATCACCAGTAAATCATATGCAATTGCTGCGTTGCCGATTCGATTCAGACGGCTAAGCCCACCAAGATAGCTCACCTTTACCCGGGGTAATTTCCGTGGGTGCGACAATGCGCCAGCCAGGTTGACCGGCCCGGACACATCGGGTATCCAGCATGCTGAAAACCGGTTAATAAATACATAATTTCCTTGCTGCACCAACCTTTTGACCAATAAGGGTGTTCTTATAGACAGTTGGTGGGTGATGAAAACAGAAGGAATATTGCGATGCCAAAAGCCGAACCGGTTGTCGGATATGATGGCACAGATATTGTGTTTTTTTACTATATCTGTAAGGAGTTTTTGCTCTCTTATGATTGCATAAATGATCTTTGGTATCTGAAAAAAAATTTTAACTGCAAACCATCGTTTGTTCTTTGTATAGCGAATGTCGTAGCCATTCAGATGGACGTATTCGTGATCGGGGAATTCCGATAGAAAAAATTTCTTCTGCATTCCGCTTGTAGCAATCATCACATCAAAACCCAGGCTTGTCAGGTGATGGATGATGGGTATACACCGGGACGCATGCCCCAATCCCCAGTCGAGGGCGGCAATCAGGACTCTACTGTTAAATTTTTTGGTCAATTGAGATTAGCTTAATAAATAGATATTAATTAATTATTTTCGGGAATACATTTTTATGAAAAGGATCAATCAACTGACCATCTTATTGTTTTTTGTTGCCACCGTAACTTTTTCGGGGTGCAGTGTTCTTGGCAAATCAAACACGAAGAAAGCGTGCGGATGTCCGTCCAGAAAATCAGTAGGGTAAGTGCTTTGAACAATTAACTATTGCAAAGATTTTCGTATGAAATCATCAAAAAGAGACCTCTTAGTCCTGTCTAAAAAAGTTGCGCTTGACCCCCGTGAGCTTGAGCACGAGGTAGAAATGCTCCATGAGATATTATTCAATACGGAAACAATGACGAACTTCTGCACAGCAAATGAGATCATTGATGTAAACCGTTACCGGATAATCACTAAACCCCACCTGATCGAAAAACTTGTCAGGCAGCCTGCTTTGAAACCGTTCATTTTTGTTTGTAATAAGAATTGATCTTTTACGACCCGAGCTTCAAAGTTTTTGAATCTACCGCTGAATCTTGTTTCTAAAAACAAGACCACTTACCGGACGTATATCCTGTAACCAAATCAATTAAGTTCACGGAGCGTAAGCCTGCTCAGTGCATTTTCGAGGTTTGACAGCATGCTTCCAATTTCTTCCTTGATACAGGTACCCACGCTCAACCGGTACCATGTTGAGTTCCTGCTTGCACCAAACGCATAAAACGGGACCACAGCTATTTTCGCTTCTCTGAGAATGTAAGAAGTGACGTCTGCCTGGGTTTCCAGTATTTGACCATCCTGCATTGTTTGCCCGGCGAGGTCAAGTTGAATCGTCAGGTAAATAGCTGCCTGTGGTGTTATCGCATTTACTTTATAACCTTTATTCCTGAGTTCTATGAATCCGTCGTAGATCCGCCTTAGCCTTTCCTCAATCTCGAATTTAAAATTGGCCAGGTAGGCATTTATCTCCGGTGTTTTTGCGAGATAGACAGCAGTGGCCTTTTGTTCTGCCATCGGGCTCCAGGCGCCAAGATGGCTGAGAATAGCTTTCATTTTCGCGATGATCGTAGCGGGGCCAAACGACCAGCCCAGCCGCAGACCGGTTGCGGAAAAAGCTTTTGAGATCCCGTCCACAAACACCGTATAGTCTTTCATGGCGGGCCGCAGACTTACCGGATCATAGTGCCTGATCTCTCCGTATGTAAGCACACTATATATCTGGTCGTACAGTACATACAACTTTTTACCGGTGGTGCGCTTTTCATTTTCCTTCAAAACAAGATCGCAAATACTTTCCAGTTCTTCCTTTTGTAAGGTGGTGCCGGTCGGATTTTGGGGCGAGCAAAGGCACAACAGTGTTGCCCCGCTTAGGTGTGGTGCGATTTGTTCAGCCGTTGGCATAAAGTTATGCTCCGGCAGAGCCTCAATCGTACAGTGAACACCATCATTCATGTGCACATAGTGGTTGTTGTTCCACGAGGGAACGGCATAGATTACCTTGTCACCGGCATCAACAATTACTTTAAAGATGCAGTAGATCAATGGCCGGCCCCCGGCCGCAATCAGCACCTCGTTGGGCTCATAGTTGAGGCCATGGTACTCATTGAGAAAACCGCAAACCGCCTTTCTTAATTCTGCAACGCCATCAGCAGGCGGATAATTGGTTTGGTGATCCCGGTAGGCGTAAATTATCTCCTGTTCAAGTTCCTTTGGAATGGGGAACACCTTTGGATCAAAGTCTCCGATGGTAAAGTTGTAAATCTTCTCACCCTGTCTTATCCGGTCGTTGATTTCGTTTCCGAGTCGTACAATCTCAGAGCCGATAAGGGTGTCAGCAAGTTTGCTCAATATCATTTGGCAAAAGTAGGCTTTGCTACTGATAATTGTCCGTGGCCCACAGCTTCCACGAAGCGGAAAAGCCGTTGTCTTACCCACACCCTTTAGCCCGCATGGATCTCTTTTGCCAACTGAAGGGTTAAGAAAAGCAAGGGGGCAAGTACTGCAGAACGAACCCGCTTAGTAGAACGAACACCGGCACTTGCCGGCACCCCTCCGGCTGCTGCCTAAGTAATTACAAGCTGAACCGGGCGTTCAAAGTTCCTGCATCCACTTATTTAAAAATTACGAACAATAGTTGGATATCTCTGCACGGCTTAACGCTGTGTGCTCCAACGGAAGAATGCTCAAAGACTTCGTAACACGCCACTCCGGGCGAGCCAATTTGGTGACAGATGGTGAACGGGAAGAACCGGTAAACCCATCCTGGCCATTGGACGTCATTGGTACGGCGAATCGATGATGAGCTTTAATTGCCAAGGCTACAAATACAAACAAACTCCTACCACTAACCAGCGGGCTTCTCTTCATTTTGAATGATTATTTTCTTGAGCCTTTGGTACATAAAGGAGACAATGAGTAATAGAATGCCAAGGCAGAAGAAAGCTGCGATCTTACCGGCTACCGGTATATTCCGGATATCGAACAGGAATAGTTTGCAAAGCGTCAACAGAAACAAGGTGAGCGAGAAAATTCGAAGGGAACGTACCTTGTTTTGCATACCCAGCCACATAAATCCGAACGAACACAAGCCCCACAGTATGGGCAGTATCGTTTTCACAAATACCCGTTGTATCTCTGCCAATGATACTTGTCCATTGTAAAACCAGGTCCGGATCAGATGGTTTACTTCTACGCTGGCGAATAGCACAACGATGGTGGACAATAACCAGATACCCGGGGCAGGATCATTAGCGCCGTTTATGCCTGTTGCAAGTATTCGGGCAACTTTGTAGAGTACCATCAATGTTGCGGCAACCATCAGCCAATGAGTTATGTTGAAATGCACATCCGGAAGTCTTCCGGATAAACCGGAAAGTTGAATGTCGAAATTAGTAGGAATTAACAACAGGTAAATGATCACGCATGCGGCCAACAGCATCGACGTTAGTTGCTGATCATTGTTTTTTACCGGCCCCTTCCTGCTAAGGGCGATAAAGCCTAACACGAATAACATTGTGTACAGTTCAAGGTAAAGTAGATTAAGCCGGGAACCAGGGAAGTAGAAGCTAAACTGGTGATTGATCTCAAATAAGCCTGCAATAAAGAGCAGCAGCAGCGCTACGTATCGGAATGTGGCAGCAGCAGGGATAAGTGCGCCAAATCGTCGGCGTGGAGAGGCGTTTCTGAACAGGGGATCTTTCAGGCGTGCGATTGCATATGTGGCTGCTGATACGAAAATTGTTGTAATAAAGCCTTTATTGATGACGATCTGCAGTTTATCGCTATAGGATTGATAAACGTTGAACCAATCCGTTAACAGGCTCAAAAGCATGATTATCCACACGATGAAGAAAGCCGTTTCAATGAACCTAATGTTTGATCGTTGAAATAACCACAGAAGTATTACCGACTCCGCTGCCCAAAACAGGGTAATGAAATTCCCCTGGAGTTGAAGCGGCGCTGTCAACGATATAAAAGTAATGGTTATGCCAATGAGAAGGTAAAGGAGGTTGACGTCTATCTTCCTGTTCTTGAGAAAGGCGTAGGTAACCGCAAGGTTGAAAATGGCCATTGCAATGCTAAAAATGCCTTTGTATCCTGATGCCTGCATTTGGTACAGGCAGTACAGACCAGCGGAAAAATAGACACAAGTGTTCGACAAGATGATCCCGAAGTCAGAAGCAATAAATTTTTTATGCTCCCTTACATTATGGGCAATATTGATGAAGAAAAAGAACAGGTAAAAGACAGTAGCAAAAAGGAATGCATTGCGGTAAACATTCAACCCGGTATCATCAGGCAAATTGGCCAGCCAGCCCCAGAACAACAACAGTGTAAACAAGAATGCAAGTAAATTCAGCATCCGCCACGCCTTGAAATACGCCATCACCAATAATCCGGCATTCAGGATTATAAGGTATGTAAAAAGGATTATGTAATTACCGCTTCCATCGCTAACCATAAAAGGTGTGGCGAAGCCACCCACCATAGCTATTACTGCAAGCTCCTGGCGGTCGTACAATAACGAAAGTGCAACAGCAAAGCCGGTAATAATTACCATGATTATAAAAGCCGCGGTTTGGCTAAAAAGCTGAAACTGGTGGAAAGCCAGTGTGATCGTAAAATAGAATATAGCAATACCACCACCTACCAGTACCGAACTGAAAGCCTTGTAACTGTTTCGCAGCACATGTGCGACTGCAACGAGGATCCCACCACACAGCATCCCTACGCCAACTCTTCCAACAGGTCCGATCCAATCATTGTCTATGGCATACTTAACGAAGTACGCAATTGCAAGCACAAGAATCCCGATTCCGATCTTGCTGACCAGGTTTTCTCCGATGAACTTTTCGAGGTCGGGGTTGCGTTCAAAAAAACCTGGCTGTTGAGGTATTTCTTCTGCAGCAGTGCCGGTCGGGGGAACCCCGGGAACATCCGGGCGCGCTGACATACCACTGGTCTGTTCCTGTAGATCTGCGTCTTGCATTGCCGCTACCGGCTCCGGCACCCGTTCGTTGACCGGGGCCGGAGGCACCACTTTAAAGCCCGACTCCCAATATTCTTCCGCAGCCACCGGACCAGGTTGCACTATTGGGGCATTTGCAAGCGGAACAGCCGGTGGCATCGGCTGTGCTTCAGTGGTCGCTACTGGCTCTTTGTCCATCTCCCCCTGTTGGTTAATGGCCTCGCGAAGTCCACGGATCTCCTGCTCGAGATGCTCCAACTTCTTAAGGAGGTCACGTTTAAACGATAGTAGCAGAAAGAGGAGAACAACGAAGAGCAGGGATACAAAAGCCATATACAATTTTAGGTTGAAACTAAAGATAGACCAGGTACACGGCTGAAGCAAGCATAAAAAAAGGGAACCATCTTGCGACGTTCCCTTTATTATAAATTGACCATAGGAGATTAACCGAGTGCTACCCTTTTAAAATCCAGCACCTGAAGTTCAGTGTCTACACTTTTCAGGTATTCAGATACCGTCTTCCCGTTGTCTTTAACATACAACTGGGCAGTAAGGGTATTTTCCTTGAAGAACGAATTCAACTTACCATCAGCGATCTTAGCGATCATTTCTGCAGGTTTGCCCGCCATCTTTGGATCAGCAGAGATCTGCTCAGTGACAATTGCCCTTTCTCTTTGAATCACGTCTGGTGAGATACTTGCCGGATCTACACCTAACGGGTTCATAGCTGCAAT
>JASLBT010000251.1 GCA_030146445.1 Segetibacter sp.
CTCACCTGGTCATACTCATCACCCCAGATATGGCCGGCAATCGCCGCCTTGGTGAGTACCCGCCGCTGGTTTGCGATAAAGTATTCAAGCAATTGGTATTCCTTGTCGGTCAGGTCCACGGTGCGTTCATTAACCGCAACGAGCTGTGCTTCGGCGTCCAGTGTTATTTCATTAAAACGCGTAACCCTGCTGCCGCCAAAATTTCTTCTGCGCAGGATGGCATTGATGCGGGCATTTAGTTCCGACAAGTGAAACGGCTTTGTGAGGTAGTCGTCGGAGCCCAATTCCAGTCCTTTCAATTTGTCTTCCAGCGCATTTTTTGCAGATATGATGATGATCCCCGTTTTAGCTTCGAGTTCCTTAAGTTCTTTTACAATGTCGAGGCCTGTACCATAGGGTAGCCCGATGTCTACCACAACACAATCGTAGTTGAAACGGCTGACTTTTTCCAAACCCTGGCGAAAATCAGCGGCAGTTTCGCAAACATAATTCTGGTGCTCGAGGTATTGCTGGATCGATTGCCGCAGGCCGGGCTCATCTTCAATGATCAGTATCTTCATTGGTTTAGAATTAAAGGTTCACAAACCGGCGTATGCACAGGATGTTCCCCGTTTCAAGGATATGCGACTGCTGAGAAAAGCATAAAAAAACCCCGCCCTTGCGGGCGGGGAAAACTACACTAATCAAAACATCGCCACAACAAAACTTATTCTACGCTGTTGAGATCGTTAAGCGCATATTGATATTCTCTCTCTGGCTGATTAGGATAGACACCGCTAATCACCGCACTGTTTCCTGCTCGCTTTAATGCTTCCTTAAGTTCTTCAACAGAATTCACTTTTGTATCGTTTACACGGGTAATCACAAATCCTTCCCTGATGCGGGTCTGTTCTGTGAGGATACCCTGCCCAAGACTTCTTACAACAACTCCGGCGTTGAGGTTCAGTTGAGCAGCTTTGTTTTTATCGAGGTTCTCAAAAGATGCACCCAGTTGTTCTATCACTTGTTCAGATACACTTGCATAGGTTCCGGCGTCACCTTTCAGGGTTGCGGTTCCGGTTTTTACGCTACCGTTACGCTCATAAGTGATGGATACTTTATCTCCGGGACGCAGCGCTGCGATTCGGCCAACCATTTCAGTTCCGGTGGTTACGGTAACATCATTCAATTTGGTAATGAAGTCACCTTTTTGAACACCTGCTTCTTCGGCAGCGCTACCTTTGGCCACGTCCATTACGAACACGCCTTCACCTTCTTTTACGTTATTCTTTTTACGATCTTCTTCGCTCATTTGATCGCTGCCAAACATCACACCCAGGTAGGCTCTTTTTGTGCTGCCATACTTCACAATGTCATTTACAACCTTTTGTACCAGGTTCGATGGAATAGCGTAAGCATAACCTGCATAGGAGCCGGTCGGGGAAGCGATGGCACTGTTTATACCGATCACGTTACCATCGGTATTCACCAATGCACCACCACTGTTTCCGGGGTTGACCGCAGCATCTGTTTGAATAAATGATTCGATAGGTGTTTTACTTTGGCGGCTATTGATGCCAAGACTTCTTGCCTTCGCACTCACGATACCTGAAGTAACCGTCGTTTCAAGATTTAAGGGGTAACCGATTGCGAGTACCCACTGTCCGAGGTGGACATCATCGCTGTTGGCAAATGTCAGGTATGGAAATTTATTACCTGCTATTTTTAGTACGGCAAGGTCAGTGCTTGGGTCTTTACCGACTACTTTAGCTTTATAATCTTTCTTATTGTTGAGTGTGACAAGTACTTCGTCTGCACCGTCGATCACGTGGTTATTGGTTACGATATAACCGTCTGCACTGATGGTTACACCTGAGCCTGAAGCGCGCTGATCAGGAACCCTTCCCATGCTACCGCCCTGGTCGCCAAACATGTCGCCAAATCCGTCGCCAAAGAATTCACGAAAAGGATTGTTGCGCATATCAGGGGTAGCCGCCACCTTTTTGGCCTTTCGCAGGGTTTTAATATGTACAACGGCTGGTGCAGCTTTTGTGGCGGCTGCTTCAAAGTCAACCATTGGACCGCTTACCGCATTTCCGGTGTAAGCAACATTTTTAAACAGGGATGAAGTTGCAGGTGAATTTAAACCCGCAAACTTGTGTTGCTGGTATTCGCTAAAACCCCAGAAGCTTGCGAGGGATGTTGCAGCGCTCACCAACACTACGGATAATGTTTTTCTAATCATCATGGTGTATCATTTATGTTGTTAATTGATTTATGAATACAATCTTACGAGCCGCTTCTGAAGGATTTCTGTGGAAATCTGTAAATGAGTTGTTAAACGCAAACAACGGTAAATGCTTTTTTAAGGGTTAAGCTGAGTTGTATTATCCGGTGCTTACAACGGGCCGGGATGGATAGTAAGAGGTGACTTTTTCTTGAACCACTTCGAACAATAACCCTGGCAGTCGTTCAATCAGTGCACCTGTTCGGTGCGTTTCCTGGGCGGGCAAGCGAGCATACATCCACGCAGCATTGCTGTATTTATGATAATTATGGAATCACTACAAGGAAACGCAGCACTGATCACAGGTGCAGGTAAGGGCGTTGCCCGCGCAATGGCAAAAGCACTTGCAATTGAAAGCGTTTCAGTGGGCCTGGTTGCAAGTACCGAATCTGACCTGCCGGAGGTCACCGAAGAGATAACCCGGGCTAGTGGTAAAACGGCCTTCGCTACAGCCGATGTCTGCGACATTAACGAAGTGAATACCTCGGTTTAACAAATTCACGGCTAAGGTATTGGGTATCGAGGTAAGGTATTATGGTTGGCACAATGCAGTTTTGGGTGTTGAGGTAATAGGTATTATGGGTGAAGCAGGAAGGGATTAAGAATGGGTTATCGGGTATTAACGACCTGAATGTTTACAGTCTTCGATCAACATCTGGTTGAAAAGCAATGAAAACATTTATCCTTAATCCATACGTCAATACCCAACTGCTGCTGCTACGAGCAACAACTTTCAAACGGAGCGTCGCAAGCAAAGTCGCCCAAAGTTCCGTTGCCGGTCACCAAAAAATCCTAATAATAGAAAATGGTTACGCGAATGTTGAAAACTTAATTTGTAGAGCAATAGGACACTGATGTAATCTCAGCGCATTGAGTTGATCCTATCGGACTTGCAATATATAACACAAGCACCAGGCATTTAAACCGGTACGATATGGTTAATACCGGTCATTTAGTTGCAAGTAAGACAAACTTCAGTGCTTTAACTTCATGGTTGTAAACCCAACGAAGCTGTTATGAAACTCGGATTTATAGGAACGGGAAAAATCACCGGTGCGGTTGTTCGTGGTCTTTGCACATCGGCACTAAAGGACGCAAACATTTTTCTTTCTCCACGCAACGAACACACGGCAAATGCGCTGGTTGCAGCCTTTTCGAACGTCACGAAACTTGCCTCAAACCAGGAAGTAGTTGATGCGGCTGAAATCGTTTTTATTGCAGTGGGCCCGGCCGTTGCAGTAGCCGTACTCTCTGGCCTGCAGTTTAAACCCGGGCACCAGGTGGTTTCATTTGTTCCATTGCTAAAACAAGCCGAACTCGCCGCCGCGGTGCACCCGGCCAACAGGGTTGGAAGGGCTATTCCGTTGCCCTCTGTTGTTTATCACAACTGCCCCATCCCGGTGTTCAACACTTCACCGGGGGTTTCGGACCTCTTCAGCTTTATTGGCCAGCCGCTACAGGTGTACAATGAAGCGCAACTGCACGCCATCTGGACGTTAACCGGGCTGATCTCGCCATTTTTCGACCTCCTTGACGAGTTAAGTGCATGGACCATCAACCAGGGTGTCGCCGAACCTACCGCACAGCAATACGTCGCCGACCTGTTTCAGTCGCTGTCGCAAATGGCGACGCGGCAACAGCCTATCGACTTTAAACAACTAGCCGCCCATGCAGCCACGCCAAATGGCATGAATGAACAGGCGGCTAAAGAGATCAGTGCGAATGGTGCACACCGCATATACGCAGCGGCGTGCGACCGGTTGTTACAGCGGTTCTGACCAAAAATTATTTATCCAGCGATAACATCCAGGGAAGCGCATTCAACATCATCGGTTCTATACTACTGGTGTGGGTACCGTTGGGTATCGTGATGAATTCGACATTGCTTGCGCCCGCAGCTTTAAACCGGTTGTAAGTGCTTACGGTAGTGCTATAAAAAACAGCCTCATCGTCGGTGCCGTGATACAAACGGGTAGGACTCTTTGGAACCCACGTTAGAAAGCTATTGTTTGTAAGTGCCTGCTTCAGCGTTGTTTCGGCAGTTGGCACAGTCAGGTTTGCGTAAAAGGTCGGATTAAAAAGTGCTGATGTACTGGTGGTCAGCTCACTGTTTACTTCCGCCTGGTTTTTAGAACCATCCAGCAGTGCGGGGATCTTCGAGGCGTAAGGTTCTTTGAAAAAGTCGCTGTATGGGCGTTTCCAGCTGTATGTGGTATTGTAAGATTGCAGGATAAGCGCGAGATATGCAGGATTTTCGTAGGTAGAAGAAGTACTAATTGCCGACAACATGCCCGTAAGGTCGTAACCTCCGGCGCCTGCAGCTACGGCTGTAATCGGCAGTGTAGTAGTGTTATTGGTTTCCAGTTCCTTTTGTGCGGCCATGGTTACGTAACCACCTTCGGAATAGCCGATTAAGAACAGCCGGTTGGTAATGGCAAATTTTTGCGTTTCCAGGTAATGTTTTGTGGCTTTAATCATGTCGACCACCGTGGTTCCCGAAAGCTGCATGTCGTAGTAAGGGTGTTTGATGTTTGTAGAAACCCCAAAGCCGATGTAATCGGGTATAAGGGTAACAAAACCGCCGGCAGCAAAAAGTTCGAAGCCTGTAAAAGCTGTGGGAAAATTCGACGGTGCATCGGCATACCTGAACATGGTTCCATGTTGCGCACTTAACATCGAAGGCGTGCCGGGAAAGTTCTTCGGTATAGCGAGCAAACCCGAAACATCGATCATGTTGCCGTTGTAATTCGTTTTGTAAACAACCTTATAAAAGTCAACATCATACTTGATCTGCGAAACAAACTGCCCGTAACCTGCGCCAATTGCCGCAGCCTGTAAAATAGCCTTTGGATAACTGGCTATGCTGGTCGCCGATACGAACAAGTCACTGCCGCCTGGCGGAGGGTCAACCTTTTCTTTCTGGCAGCCAACATAAATGAGGACCGCAAATAAATAGCCTATTAGTTTTACCTGTTTTTTCATACGATAAATTGGTTAGGCAACTAAAGTAATTTTTTTATTCGACATCTTCTATCCCGAATATCAATCACCGGAAAAGGCCTATGTTAAATTAATTTTTTGGAGACCGGCTGAATAACTAATTGAAGCAGTAGTGGCGACGCTCCGTTTGAGGGCATATCATTGGGGAGCTTCTATCAATTGCTGTACTATAATGTGGAATTTAAAACAGCATCGCGCCAGGAGCCAAGGTCGGCTGTTTATCCGCCTAAGTTCGCCTCAAAAACTGAGTTTGTAGCCAGGGAAAGATTGGTACAATAGATAAAGCAGATCTACAATAAGCCACAGTAAGGTGGGTCAGGTATCAAACATTGCTTTTCGACAACGGGTTGTATGCTAGATCTCCTCCTCTCCAACCTGTACATCTACCCCTGCGTGCAATCCGTGCTACAATTAGCTGGCATTCCGGCAATGTTCCCAATACTGAAAACTACCGCACAGCCAAATTCTCTTAATCCGCGTCTTAACAGGCTGGCATCAGGCGATCGCCCGGTTGTACTTATTGCGGTATTGCATCGGTGAAAGTCCGGTTACTTTTTTAAAGGTTATCCTAAAGGCTTTAGGATCAGAATAGCCCACTTTATACATCACCTCGTTAACGTTGTTTATCGACGACTCGAGGCTAAGTTTTGCAGCTTCCATCTTCACCCTTTGGATATACTCCACGACCGTATTGGAGGTAACTTTTTTAAACCGCCGCTCAAAATTCCGGCGACTCAGCGCAAGCATTGAAGCCAGGTCATCAACGGAAATTTTATTTTCAAAGTTTCTTTCGATATAAAGCTGTGCCTCCCGGATGGCATCGTCGGCATGCCCTTTTTCGCCTTCGAAAATCATAAACGGCGATTGGCTCCCGCGATCGATTTCGATGGCAAAAACCTTTGCAGAAAGCACGGCAATCTCACGACCGGCGTACTTTTCAATCAGGTATAATATCAGGTTTAAGTAAGAAAAAGCGCCACCACTCGAATAGATACCATTCTCATCGGTAATGATCTTTTCCTTTACCAGGGTTACTTCAGGGAACATACGGGCAAACTCGTTGGCTGCCATCCAGTGTGTTGCGCATTTGCGACCATTAAGCAAGCCGGTTGATGCCAATAAAAATGCACCCAGGCAAAGGCTCGCGATCTCCGCACCCCCATGATACTGCTTTACAATCCAGGGCAAAAACTCCTTGTTGCGTTCGATGGCGCCATTGATTTCACCATCAATCGCAGGAATAATTACCAGGTCGGTTTTGGTTATGTCGTCGATAACCACGTCGGTATTTACCGTGAACAAGCCGCCGGTAAGGGGAGTTTCCCTTGAAAGACCAACCAGCTGTACGTTGAAAATGGGGGGTTCGCCTTTCGCTTTAAAAAATTCATTCACCTGTGTAAACAACTGGCGGGAACCTTCGAGGCTTCCAAGAATAGCTCCCCTTGGTACAAGGATGGATATGTGCTTCATGTTTCAAATGTAAGTAAATCTGTTGTCGCAATCAACCCCTACAATGCCGTTAATACCCCCGAAGGACGCAGCTTTTTGAATGTAGGTTTGTACCATTACTAACGAAAACAAACACCCATGGAAACTGCAATCGCCACCGCCCGCACCTATGCGTTGCTAACCTTATACGACATGCATACCGACTTTTTTCCCAGGGCACTCGACGGAATAAATGACTCCGATGCCCACAGCCGGCTGAACACAAAAGCAAACCATGTTGCCTGGCTCGCCGGCAGCCTTGTTCAACAACGCTTCGAGCTGGCAAAAGATCTGGGGATTGATAGAAAGCAATCTGCATACGACCTGTTCTGCGATAATAAAGGAATCCAGGACGACGTGATCTATCCGTCGCTGGAACAGTTCAAAATGGACTGGAACCTGATCACCCCTATTTTGAGAAAGGCGATGGTTGAAGCAACCGACACCCAACTCGACACCACCATAGCAATGCCTGGTATGAACATGAGCTTTTACGACCTGATTGCGTTTATAACCTACCGTGAAGCAAACTGCATCGGGCAAATCGCTCTTTGGCGCAGGCTACTCGGCTATAGCGCAATGAGCTATATGTAATAACTGAAGAGGCCCAAACATCTTTGTATTTATCAGCATACCATGTTCCGGGGCTCCATTACAAGACGCTCTGCCTACTGACAAAGAAAGGATTTCCGGAAGGCGCGAGAACAGCCGGAACAAAGCACGGGCGCATCCACAAGCGTGCACAAAATATTGGATGCCGGAAAACATAACACAGGTGAATCGAATTATGAAACGATCAATTCAATCGAGCAGTAATAAGAATTCTCTGAAGATTGATCCACGCGAATTTGTAATAAAGCCGGTAAGTGTTAGAAAAAAATTGTGGTATGTACAGGATTGTAAATGGCGAACGCGGCATCTATAATCGAAGATCTTAAAACCAAAATCACAAACATCCCTGTCGCATATAGCCCCTTCGTTGCCGTTTTTACACCCTTGACAAGCTGAACATTGGTATTAGCTTTACAACAGAAAAATTATCAAACGACCATTTAAAACGAAAGCCATGAAAGCCTTAAAGAAAATCATAGCAATCATTTTGATCCTCATTGCGATCCCACTTGTAATCGCGCTGTTTGTAAAAAAACAATATACCGTTGAACGTGAGCTTACCATTAATAAGCCCAACGCAAGCGTATTTGAATATATCAGGCATATAAAAAACCAGGATAATTATAGCAAATGGGTAATGACAGATCCGGCCATGAACAAGCAGTTCAAAGGAACAGACGGTACCGTTGGATTTGTTTATGCATGGGATAGTGATAACAAAAACGCAGGAAAGGGAGAACAGGAAATCAAAGCGATTGCCGACGGAAAGCAGGTCGATATGGAGATACGCTTTATCAAGCCATTCGAAGGCATAGCGAATACCTTTATGCGTACCGAACCCGTAAATCAAAACCAAACCAGGGTTAAGTGGGCGATGACCGGGCAAAATCATTATCCAATGAACTTTATGAACCTGTTTATCGATGACGTACTCGGAAAAGACATGGAAACAAGTTTAGCAAACCTGAAAGGAATTCTTGAAAAGTCGTAATACAAGAACAATAAAAAAGCAAATGAAAAAGGCTGTAATAAACGGAACGGAGCAGGTAAACGCTTACATGAATGATTTGGAACACCCGCTTAAAGCTGAGATAGAAATTACCCGGAACATCTTATTAAATGCAAACAAAAAGATACAGGAACGGGTAAAATGGAACGCGCCAAGTTTTTACTACAAAGAAGACATGGCCACGTTCAATCCCCGCGAGAAGAAACATATTCATATTGTGTTTCATCATTCATCTATTGAAGGCATTTCGTCGGGCATTTTAAAAGGAGATTACGTTGGCAGGCGTATGGTTTACCTGAACAACATCGAAGAGGTAAATACCCATAGGCAAGAGCTCGAAAGAATAATGAATGAACTTGTAGGAATAGTTGATAAACAATTTGATTAAAAACAAACAGAAAATAATGACAACAAAGATTTTCGTCAATCTACCGGTAACAGATCTCAATAAATCTGTTGATTTTTTTAGTAAGCTTGGCTACACTTTCAACCAGCAATTCACGAATGAAAATGCAACATGTATGGTCATCTCGGAAGATATCTACGTGATGTTGCTGGTAAAAACATTTTTCAAAACATTCATCACAAAAGAAATTGCCGACACAAAAACGAGCGTTGAAGCCATCATCTGTCTTTCTGCGGAC
>JASLBT010000266.1 GCA_030146445.1 Segetibacter sp.
ATTTCAAGCAAACCTCAGAAGTTAAGCAGAAGCTTACTAAAATCTTTGCGGAACTAAATCCTGATGTGATTCTAACATTTGGGCCAGATGGCGACACAGGACACCTTGACCATAAAGGAGTTGGCGATTTGGTTACCGAAGTTATATTAATGAATAAGGATTTTTATGAAAAATACCCGCTATTCTATTTGGCATGGCCAAAGGAAAAATTAGTATGGATTCCACAAGGTGGGCAGACAGGTTTAAATTACGTTGATAAGAGTTATCGTAATATTCATATTAAGTATACTAAAGAAGACCGTGACAAATCATTCAAATCTCTGGAATGTTACAAAAGCCAATTTCAAAATGAGGATATTCAAAAATGGGTAGACGCAGAATTAAGGGACACGACTTTCACAACTTACTTTAGACAATTTGTTACAGACAAAAAAGTAAGAAAAAGTTTTTAGCTAAATCAGAATGGCTGCACACAACAAAAGTATTTTCAAAAGCAGGGCTGGACAATGAAACATCAGGCATTTGCAAGCATCAGCAGTTGTTCGGGTTCGACGTTCAATGCTCAGCTTTAGTTCATGAGTTCAACTATACATTTGCATATGAGCATTTGTACCGGCCTGGACGTTCAATGAATTCCCTGCCTTCGCAAATACTCAACGTTGTCCGTCATACAAAAACAACATCATGTATATGAAAAGGCTAAAACTAACAATGTTTTTTATTCTTGCATTTCTGGCCGGACAAACCCAAACAAAAAACTTTATTGACCAACCTTATTTAGAAGTAGCAGGAAATGGGGATACTTTATTGACGCCTAATGAGATTTTTATTAAAATTGTTATCACCGAAAAGGATACAAAGGATCGGATTTCAGTAGAAGATTTAGAGTTGAAGATGTACAATGCGCTGAAGGCTCTAGGTATTGATGTTGACAAGAACCTGACGGCCAGCGACGTCGCAAGTAACTTCAAATTTTATTTGTTAAAGAGCAGAGACGTGATGAAATCTAAACAATACATGTTAAGAACAGGCGACGCTGTGACGGCAAGTAAAGTTTTCATAGAATTGGAGAACCTGGGTATTGCTAATATTTCAATTGACAGGGTTGATCACTCTGATTTGGAAAAGGTCAAAAACAACTTGCGTTCTAATGCCGTTGAAAATGCCCGAGCAAGGGCTGTCGCTCTGACAAGGCCGTTAGACCAAACTGTTGGACCTGCCATTCATATTGCTGACAATGAAATCTATAACACATCCGATCAACTCAGTGGACGACTCGCAGGGGTAGTTGTCATGGGCTATGGTGCGAAAAAACAAAGCGGGACAGAATTACCGAAGATTGAGTTTGAAAAAATAAAGGTTGCGACTAATATTACCGTCAGATTCATCCTCAAGTGACGTGTACGCACGCACAACAGTGTGTTTATGCAATGCCGGCTGACGAATAGGTTTTGGACCTTCGATCCTTACTTGACTACAGTTGTTTGCAAGCTGAAGTAACACGGAGCCCAGCACTGCATAAACACCTTTACGTTGTGCGCTATGTAAACCAACTACATATGAATTGGAAAAATCCTTTTTTGTTTTTCTTCTGTACCTGCATCGGAGCGTCTTCCTCGTTTTGCCAGCAACTACACTATTCTTCTCAGGAGTCGTATCTCATTCATGACAGCATTGGTAAAAGCCGCTGGGACATTGGCGGTAGGTTGTCACATTACAGCTTTCGGTACATGGCAGAGTTTTTTCCGGTTGGCATCATCTTCAAACCATCTGCATCTTTTTCTTTTCAGAAGAGCATCAACAGCGCTATCGCTGATCTTCCGGTGCAAACAAAAAAAGACACTTCCACTTTCGAAAAGGTCTTAAAAAGCAATCATGTAAACAGCGTTATAATTGTTCATAAGGGGAAAATACTGTTTGAAAAGTACTACGGTATGCTCCCGGATGACCAGCACACACTTCAATCGGTAACTAAAGTGATTACGGCAGCATTGATTGCCAAATTGGAAAATGATAGAAAAGTTGATTTGTCAAAAGCGGTTGAAACATACTTACCCGAATTAAAAAATACCGCCTGGCAGGGAATTAGTGTAAAAGACATTCTCTACATGAAGTCCGGCATTGAAGGAGCAGAAAGTGTTTCCGTCGATGCTTTTACGAATCCAAAGCATCCTTATTACGATTTTGAAGCTGCGTTGGGTATATTGCCCAGAACAGACAGCACATCTGCGTCAGTATTTCGCTACATTGCTTCCCTGAAACGCAAAGGGAGCCCAGGAGAAAAAACCGAGTACCACTCAGTAAATACGTTTATTCTGGGCTGGATAGCGGAAAGGGTAACGGGAAAAAAGTATGCTGATCTGGTAACGGAGTTTATATGGAAGCCGATGGGTGCCTCTTCAAATGCTTATGTCTGTCTTTCCAACAAGGGTGTCCCGTGGACACACGGCGGCATGTCAGCAACTTTAAGAGACTTGGCAAGGTTTGGTATGTTGTTTACCAAAAGCGACGTTGAACAACAAAAAGAGAAAATCATCAGCCCAACACAAATTGAAGAAATCCTGAAAGCTGAACGTTCAGGTTATCAATGGGACCGGTCAAAGCAGGGAGAAGGAATGCACAAAGATGGATTTGGCGGTCAGGGGTTGTATGTTAATCCCGACACCGATTTTGTAGTTGCTTACTTCAACTTTGTGGACGTAGAGTGGGGGCATACCGCTATTATACCTATCATTAAACAGGTAGAAAAAGCTCTGTTGAAGAAGCAAATGCAAAAGCATTGAGGTTTATCTGACTTACACGGACGCACAACATCAGCTTTAAGAAATAAGGGCTGACGGATATGTATTGAACCAATTAACTTTTATTTGAAGGCAAGAAGTAAATCAAAGTGAAGTTTTCCAAATGACCTTACTTCTTAAAGCTGTTCAACGTTAGCAGCAATTTTGTTACAGACATCAAAAGTATGTACAGACGACAATTAGTTAATGACTATTCCAGGCGAGCCTTCCTAAGAAATTCATTAATGACTGTAGCAGGCTTAGCATTAAGAAAATATACACTTGCCCAAAATCCCTCAGACTTTACTTACCTAAGTATCGCAGAAGTAAGTGAATTGGTAAGACAAAAAAAAGTGTCGCCTGTAGAACTCACTAAGGCATGTTTAAAAAGAATTGAACGATTAAATCCGAAAGTAAATGCATTTATCACAATTACGGCAGATCCGGCTTTGAGAGAGGCAAAAGAAGCCGAAAACGAAATTAAAAATGGTCAGTGGAAAGGACCCCTGCATGGCATACCAATAGCTTTAAAAGATAATATTGATACGGCTGGTATAAGAACTACCGCCGCAAGCGCAGTGTTTAAAGACCGGATTCCTTCACAAGATGCAGAAATTGTACGTAGGCTAAAAGCAGCCGGAGCCGTGATAATGGGAAAACTTAATATGCATGAATGTGCATGTGGGAGCACATCTGTAACCAGCTATTTCGGACCGGTGCATAATCCATGGAACCTGGATCTCATTACGGGAGGTTCTTCAGGGGGTTCCGCTGCTGCTATAGGGGCTAATATGTGTTATGGCGCTATTGGAACAGACACAGGCGGCTCCATCCGCATACCTGCTGCCTGTTGCGGAATTGTGGGACTAAAACCTACGTATGGATTGGTAAGTAAACAAGGAGTAATCCCTGCTTCCGAGTCATTGGATCATATAGGTCCAATGTGCAAAACAGTTACAGATACCGCCATACTTCTTTCTGTTATTGCAGGCGCTGATCCAAAAGATAAAAATAGTATGTCTTCTCATCCTGTTAACTATGCAACACAGTTAAATCAAAGTGTAACCTCTTTCCGTTTAGGAAAACTTTTACCAAAGTTTGAAAACCTTGATCGGGAAATAAAAATAGTGATTGATGCAGCCATGATTGTTTTAACCAAATTAACAGCAGGCTTTCAGGAGGTAAACCTACCAGTT
>JASLBT010000290.1 GCA_030146445.1 Segetibacter sp.
CTTTCAACGTAAACGGGAACGGTGCCGCGGAGGTGCCTTTTTTAAATTACTTCAAGGTTTTTACCTGGACAGTGTACCAGGACCTTGTAAAAAAAGGGTTCGATGTACGGTTTATCCCTGACCAGGAGAAACAAGCTGCGAACATCGCCGACGAACAGCAAGCGGTAAAATACCGGATCAGCACCAGCAAATGGCAAACCAGCAACGACCTGCGAACGTATTGCAAAACCAGCGATGCTTCGGCGGTAGTTATTCATTCGTTGAGTGACCCGCACCAGGTTCAGGAGATTCTTGAACGTTTTGGGAATGACATCAGCTTTGTCTTTGTAAAACTCACCGATAGCTTAAAAAGCCAAAACCCGCTTGCATGGGTGCAATGGCTGTTCGTTCAACACGAAAAAGACGATATCGAAAAGTACAAGATCGGCTGGAACATGTCGCCGCTGCGTGCTAAGGTCAGGCAAAATGAAAGGGTACTCGAAGAGATGATTGGAAAGTACCAGGCTGCCACCGTTTCATAGCAGATTGAAAAAGTGCGACCAGCTGTTAACTTCCTGCTTTATCATACTGATTTTTTGGGGACCGGCAGTTTAGCTGCGATGAAACATCGTTGCCACGCTCGGTTCAAAGATTGTTTTTTATGGCGGCGGAAGAAACTTTATCTGGTAGAAAAGCGCAAGCCAGCTACCGGCCGGGGTAAGCTAAAGGTAATGGGAGCGCTCAGTGATCTTAGGGCCGAATTGCGGAACGGGCAACGCGAGGTGTGAAGGCTATGTTCAAAGCGCACAAAAAGCATCATCGATAGTCCCGGTCGAAACATGCGCCATAAAAGGGAACTTATTATGCAGGCCCGCCCCTGCAATCACAATAAACTTGTTTTAATTTAATGCAAATAGGAAAGGTTCATAGCTGGAAAAAAGTAATTGCGCAGTTGTTCCTGCTGGCTCTGCCCACAATAGCGCTTGCTTTTTATTTATTGTGGAACGTTAACCAATATTATGCTGTTTTGCGTAATGAATGGTTTGTTCAGGGTTGGTACTTTGCAGCAGGAATCATCAGCGCCCTGATTTTTTATAGCTACCGGTTCAGGTTTGTAACCACTGCGGCCCTTTTGTTTTTACTGTACTTCATTGCTTACAAATTGCTTGGGCGAATAACTGTTGGTGAGTTCGATGCATTTTTTGTTTCGGTGCAGTTCCTCATTTTCACTTTCCTGTTTTCCACCGCCTGGATAGCAGGGTATGGATTCTCCCGCTCACGATATTTTACCATATTCTGGTCGGTTTTCCTGCTGGCTATGCAGATTATCGTGGTCAGCAAGATGGTCGACATCACTGCCGCACGACTGATCCTGGCATTTGCACCCGTGCTGGTTTATTGCTTTTACATTATCTATACTGCCGAGCTCATCCGGAACATGAACGAAGATGAGCAGGGCGTAGCCTGGTTCATTACCAAGCGGCTCGCGGGTTTCCTGCTTCTGGCAGGGGTAGTGTTGTTGGGCCTTTTGCTGGTTTTTCAAAAAGACTTTAAAGCCATCGAAACGGATTGGGGCGGAGGAACCGGGAAAAGCAATAACGACAAGGGCGGGCGCGAGAGCATGACAAAAGAGAACCGGGATGGTTCGATCAGTAATAAAGATCAAACCCGCCTGACGGGCTCCCTGTCAAAAGACAAAAGACTTGTATTTGTAGCAAAACTCGACAATTACTTTACGGATGGGAAAACGCCCAACCCGCTTTACTTTACGTCCACTTACTATACCCGGTTCGACACGCTTACGCAAACATTTGAGACGGACGACAAGATGCCATACAACGACTTGTTTACGCCAAACCCTTCACGCATCCCACTCTATTTTGCAAAGTCCGACTCGACTGTCATCAAAAACACGAATGCTCCGCTAAACCGCAAAGTAGTTACGGCCGACGTTTATAAGGTAATTCTCTCACCCGACGAATTCATCGCACCTTCTACAGCCTTCTTCTGCCAGCCAATCCCGGTTGAAAACGAATATAAAACCCTTTACAAAAGTGCGTATAAGGCCAAGATGTGGGTCAGCGATCTAAATAGTGCCTATTTTATATACAACCCAGCCGGAAATCAGCAGCTTAGCGATTTCCAGCAGGTTCGGTTTGAGAAACTTCGTGCTGCCGGCAACTACGATGGAATGGATAACAAGTTCATCGATTACTTTACGTTTATGCCGCGCGACGCCGAATACAACCGCATCCGTGATCTTGCATTGGAAATTACCAAAGACGCAGAAACAGAAGTAGACAAGATGATTGCGATCCGCGACTACTTTTTGAGTAAGGATGAGTTTGGCCAGCCCCTGTTCAAATACAGCGACAACCCTGGCATACCTGGCCTGCCGAGCGCAAACAAGCTGAACTATTTTCTCTTTGAGAACAGGAAAGGATATTGTGCGTACTACGCCGGCGCAACCCTGTTTCTTTTGCGGGCGCTCGGTATTCCTTCACGTATAGCCGCAGGCTTCTTAACCGTAGACCGGAGCAGCAAAAATCCCGGTTGGTACTGGTTTTATGCCGACCAGGCGCATGCCTGGGTGCAGCTTTATTTCCCGGGGTATGGGTGGATCGATTTTGACACTACGGTGCCCGACGCTAACACCCAGCAGTCACCTCAGCCGGATGGCACACCGCCAATGAATACCCAGAAGGCATACCTGGTTGCGGATGGCGCTGCGGTTTCGGTTGATACCATAGCAAAACGGGTTACGATGAAAGTGAACAAGATGCTCTACCACGATCAGAATTTTCCTGCGACAACACCACCTGATATGTTGTTGGACGTTTCTGTGGCAACCGTTACAAAAGACACAGGCGCAGCAAAACTTTCCGATATAAAAAAAGGTACCAACATAGTGGCCGTTTCGTATGCCGAAGTTTTCAAGGACCAAACGCCGGTTCCGACCGACAGCTTTGGCTCGATCCTGAAAAAGATCCCTGTTCCTGCACCAATTGACGAAATTAAGATCATGGAAACGGAACAGGAGAAAAAGCAAAAGTCATCACTGGCTTCTTCTGCATCTAAGCCGGTTGACTGGGCTCGGCTTGTCTGGATCTCACTGGCCGTTGTTGGCGGGTTTATTATCGTGTTATTTCTGCTTCCGTGGTTGATCTGGCAGTATTTGAATATTAAAGCGAAAGCAAGTACCGATACCCGCACCAAGGCGTACAACATTTACAATGCGGGTATGTATTACCTGAACCAATTGGGAATGCCACGCGACAACAAGAGCCCGACGCAGTATGCAACGGAAACCGACAACCGTTTTGGGACTGGCTTCAGTGGCTTTGCAAATGTTTACCAAAAGGTCAAGTACAGCAAGGTGCCGCTGTCTGCCAGCGAAGAAGACCTCGTTCGTGATTTTTACCCCGCCTTCATCAACAAGGTGAAAGCGCAGGTGCCGTTTAAAACAAGGGTTAGCCGCTTTTTAAACATTTACAATACGCTACACTACTTCACCAAACCAAAACTAACCTAGCATGGAACAGGAAATTCAGATAGACCAGGCCCTTACGAACATACAGCGACTGGTAGATAATATTGAAACGGTAATAAAGGGCAAGCGTACCCAGATACAGTTTATCCTTACTGCATTGCTGGCGAAAGGTCATATTCTGATGGAAGATAATCCGGGCACGGGCAAAACAGTCATGGCCAAAACACTTGCGCAAAGTATTGCCGGGCCAACCCAGGATGGCGGGGTAAACTTCAAACGTATCCAGTTCACCCCTGACCTGCTGCCGATGGATTTAATTGGCTCGCACATTTTTGACGATGTAAAGAAAGAGTTCATCTTCAAAAAAGGACCGCTTTTTTGCAACGTGCTCCTGGCCGATGAGATAAACCGGGCCTCGCCGAAAGTACAGTCTGCCCTGTTGGAGTGTATGGCCGAACACCAGATCACCATGGGCGACGTGACCTATAAACTGGAGCAGATGTTTTTTACCATTGCCACGCAGAACCCTGTGGAAATGGAAGGCACCTATCCCCTTCCGGCTGCTCAACTCGACCGGTTTTTTATCAAGATCATCTTTGGATACGTGGATGAAGAGACCGAGCTGTCTATTTACAACAACTACCTCGGGATCGCCGATAATCTCGAACATATACACCAGGTATTGAGCATGGACGAAATCTTATTTCTTCAGTCGCAAACAGAAAAGGTATTCATCCACGAAGAGATCGTCAGGGCGGTACGGAACATTGTTTGGGATACCCGCAGGCACCCGGACATTGTACTGGGTGCTTCCACAAGGAGTGGTATTACTTTTCTGAAATGCCTCAAAGCATTTGCATTGGTTAATGGCAGAACCTTTGTTACCGAAGATGATGTGCAGGTAATTACGCCTGCAGTGCTCGACCACCGGCTCATTTTCAGAAATCGGGATGCAAAAGCAAAAGGGTTAAATGCCATCCTCGACAAAGAAATGGATCGTTTGGGTAAAATGAAGATTCGTGCTTAATTCTGCCGGGCAGTTTAGAACAGCAACGTGCTAAAACCGATATTTCATCAAAGCAATAAACATTAGTCAGGCAGAAATGATCATGGGCAAGCGTAACAAATTTCAACTGTGGTTACTGGTTATCGTTTATGCCGCTGTTGCCGGATGTTTTTGCAATCCGGTAGTTGCCCAGCCAAATGCAGCAAAAAGGTACGAGATCGACGCCAAGAGAGCTGGAGTTAACCTGACAGATAAAGAGGCATTACCGAGAAGCCGTGAGTTCATCCGGCTGGACAGCACCTATTACGTAGGTTACATGTTCGAGGGCAGCTATAAAGTGGATAAGAGCAGCGATTACCTTGGTTACCGAAACGCGATCCCGCCACTTCGGAAAGCCTTCATGCTGTTTCAGAAAGATTATGGCAGGGACATGAAAACACTATTCAGTGCCCCACAGGTATATATGCAATTCGTAAACAAGTATGCCGACCTGCTTCAAATTGCGAACGGCCTTCGCGAATGCTACGATAATCTTGAAATGCCCGATAGTGTGATGTGGGTACTGGATAGGATTGACAGCTATAACTTCCCCAAAAATCACTTGTTTACGACGACCACAAAAGCGTGGACGTACCATAGAAACCGCTTTTTCACTTCTTCACAATTTCCTTTTTTAAAAAATTCAGTGGAGGAAAATGAAAAGATCGCTTTTAGCTATTGTTACGATGCATTTGCGAGAATAGAACGTAACCGTGCAACGAATGATGTTTGGTTTGGCCCTGATCAGTCTGAGTCCGACAAGCAGAATGTTTACCACTACCTGGCACTACTACATTGCTATAACAAAAATTACGACAGCAGCGAATATTACTACCAGCGTATGGCAGCAGGTGGCGGGGTTTCGTGGAATAACTATGGAAACATGAAACACGAGGTGGGCAGCTTTGCGCTTGCCTATGATTTTATCAATAAAGATCGTTTCAAGTTTGGGAGCAATAAACTACTAAAGGAGCCTTATTATTACCTGCCGATGCTTGATGTGTATGCCGGCCGTACTAAGGAAGCCATGACCACGTCCAAAGATGCGATTGAGTATTCGGGCTCTACACCGG
>JASLBT010000327.1 GCA_030146445.1 Segetibacter sp.
GTTTCAAAAGCTTTTACAATGTTGGCAGAATTGCCTGAAGTACTTAGCCCGATCAATATGTCTCCCCGATTGCCGATGCCCTCCACTATTCTGGAGTAAATAACGTCGAAGCCATAGTCATTTGCCACTGCCGTAAGGTAGGAAGTGTTACAATGCAATGCTTCTGCCGGCAGTGCTCGCCGGTCTTTGTAAAACCGGCCCGAGAACTCTGCAGCCAGGTGCTGGGCGTCGGCCGCGCTTCCGCCGTTACCGCAAAAGAGTACCTTGTTCCCGGCGGATAAGGCCTGCGTAACCACAGCGATGACCTCGCCAATGGAGTGGGTTAAAAGCGGGTCTGCAAGGATGGCCTGCTTTACGGTAATTGACTCTTCAATTATAGTAGTGATTTGGTTTGTCATTGTTGGTTAAGTAGCTCCTATAAGGCAGATTAACTTTATAAAATTATGTTGAAGGTTAAATGTTAAATGTGAATGAAAGCTTCTCCGATCAACAAGCATGTTTGATAAAGGCGATTTCACCATCCACATCTTATCGATACAATTAATCTTTCCGTTTTTTTTGTCGAACGTTTTCGTCAGCAGACCTTTCCACTGATCAACAATCAACCAGTCAACTTTCTTCCTAAATACCTTAATACCCGATACCTCAATACCTAAAACCTCTCAAACAGTCCAACTCGTCATTCCATGGGGTGAAAACTGGAAGCTTCGACTTTGCCCGCCAAACTTTTCCAAAGTTTCAATTACACGGTAGCGCGTATTGCCGGGGCAATAAAACACCATAAATCCGCCGCCTCCAGCTCCCGTGATTTTACCACCCGTTGCACCTGCTCTTTTTGCCGCTTCGTATAGTTCTTCAATACTGCTGTTCGAAATATTTGCTGCCATTTTTCGCTTTTGTAGAAAGCCGAAGTCAAGAATTTCACCGATCTCGTGTAGGCGTCCTTTCAGGAGTGCCTCTTTCATCATTTTAGCCTGCTCCTTTAACTGGTGCATGGCCTCAATCGAGCGTTCGTTATTGCTGTTAACGTTTTTTACCTGTTCGTTTATAATGGTCGCACTCTCCCGACTTGTTGAGGTGAAGTAGAGTACCAGGTTATTTTCGAGTTCATTCAGGTATTGCCGGCGTATTCGCAAGGGGTTCACGATCACCTTATCCGCTTCGTAAAACTCCATAAAGTTCACCCCGCCAAAGGTGGCTGCATATTGGTCCTGTTTTCCTCCTGCAAGCCCAAGGTCTTTGCGCTCAATTTGGTAAGCGTATTGCGCCATATCGTATTCGCCGAGTGGCAGGCGAAGCATTTCGGCAAAGGCGCCAATTATCGCCACCACCAGAGTAGAAGAGGTCCCGAGGCCGCTGCCGGCAGGGGCATCAACATAGGTGGATAATTTGAAGCCCGTAAGAGGTACACCATAATCTTTTTGAATACGGTTGTAAACCCCTTTAAGCAAGTCGAGCTTACCATTGACCGGCAGTTCACTGTTCCATTCAAACCGTTGTTCTTCGTGGCGGTCGAGGGCTTGCAGCACGATGGCATTTTCATCGATATGTTCAATGCTCGCGTGCGCATAAAGGGAAATGCTTGCATTGAGAATTGCTCCCCCGTAGATGTCGCTATACGGACTTACATCCGTGCCTCCGCCGGCGAGGCCAATTCTGAGTGGCGCCCGGCTTCTAAAAAGATTGTTCGGCAAACTGAGTGGTTATTTGATGAGGTCCTGTATAGCCCGGATCAGGTTATCCCAGCTGTACTTTTTCTTTTCCTCGCGAAGGTGGGGCAAAAAATGCGCTTCACCTAATTCGTATAAGCGGCTGATGCCGGCAGCAATTGCCGCCGGATCCGGCTCGCAAACCACGCCAACCTTTCCTTCGGGAACCATGCCCGGTAAGCCGCCGACATTTGTTACCAGCATTGGTTTTTCGAAGTGATAGGCGAGGGGAGTAACCCCGCTTTGAGTGGCATTGCGGTAAGGCTGCACCACAAAATCTGCTGCACTTAAATAATACCTGACCTCACTGTCTGGTATAAAGTCGGTATGCAGCAAGAGGGAGGAAGCCAGCTGGTGTTTTTCGATGATTGTATCGTAAACTTTGCGGTCCTCGTAGAATTCACCGGCGATCAACAGTTTGATTCCGGCTGTTTTTATTTCTTCCAGGGCCATAGCTTCGAGTAGCAGGTCGAGCCCTTTGTAGTTACGGATGAAGCCAAAAAACAGGATGATCCTGCCCTCAGGAATGCGCAGGTGTTGGCGGGCAATATGCTTCGGTACCGCTTCACCAAAATTGTCGTACAGCGGATGTACGATTTCAAGTGCGGGTTTGTTGGTGATCGAGCGAAGATCGTTCATCACCTTATTGCTCATGGTAACAAACGCATCAACCGGCTGAACAAAATATTGGGTGAACGGCTTATCGCCGGGTCGTTTTTCGTGTGGGATCACATTGTCGGCAATGCAGACTATTCTGGTATGTTTGTTCTTCTTAACCAACCGCAGGATGCTGCCGAGGGCAGGCCCCATAAAGGGCAGCCAGTATCGAACAACAATGAGGTCGGGCTTTAAGTTTTTAAGTTCATTTCCAACGGCAAGCCAGCTGAGCGGATTGACAGAATTGATCCGCACTTTTATATTGATGTCCGTTGGTGCCGGCTCTGATGAATACTGGGTGGTGCCGGGAAAAAGAAAGCCGGGGTATTGCAGCGAAAAAGTATATATGGAGACCTCTGATCCGTGTTGTTGAAATGCACGGGCGAGCCTTTCGTTGAACGATGCAAGGCCACCCCGAAGCGGGTGTGCAGGACCGATGATGACGACGTTCATTTAAAATGAAAAATTCAAAATTAAAAATTCAAAATGGACTACTGCAGTTATCGCGAGCACGACCATTTTCCGGTGAAAAATCCAGGATTGCAGAAGTAAAAAGTCAAGAATAAAAAGTCAGCAGTAAAAAGTTAAATCGGATTACTGCACCCGCCGCGAGCCGGACCAGCGAACTGATCAACCTTTCAACCTTTCAACTGATCAACCTTTCAACTTCTCAACCTATCAACTAGTCAACTTATACACCAGTCAACCAATCAACTTTCTTCCCAATACCTCAATACCTAATACCCATTTTTCAAGATAATGCAACAGATCAAAAAGCGATACAAAGATGAACGGAATGCGACGCAACGATGACGCCACGGAGATCTATGCTGGTACCAAAAAAACGCTACCGGGTTCGGGAATTTAATTTATCCCGACCTTTTTCTCGATAAGGTAGAAGTTGCGGATGCTGCTGTTTCGTGCGACGAGTTCTGCGATAAACCCGGCAAGAAACAGTTGCATTCCAAGGATCATGGTAGTGAGCGCAATGTAAAACGCCGGCCGGTTGGTGAGGGCGAATTCTTTTGAAACGAATTTGGCGATAATCAGGTATGCGCTCATGCAAAAGCCGATAAAAAAGCAAAGCGTACCATAAAGTCCGAAGAAGTGCATGGGTCGTTTGCCGAACTTGCTGACAAAGGTGATGGTAGCAAGATCGAGGAAGCCGTTGATGAATCTTTCCCAGCCGAACTTAGTGCTACCGTATTTACGCGCCCTATGCTCTACTACTTTCTCACCTATTTTGCGAAAGCCTGCCCACTTTGCCATCACCGGTATATAGCGATGCATCTCGCCATAAACCTCGATGCTTTTTACAACTTTCCGTTTATAAGCTTTTAGTCCGCAGTTGAAATCGTGAAGATGAATGCCACTGATGCGACGGGTAACACCATTGAAAAACTTGGTAGGAATTGTTTTAGATAGTGGGTCGTAGCGCTTTTTTTTCCATCCGCTTACGAGGTCGAAGCCGTCGTTGGTGATCATAGCACGAAGGCCGGGAATTTCATCGGGTGAATCCTGCAAGTCCGCGTCCATAGTTATGACCACGTCGCCGAGAGCTGCTTTGAAACCTTCGTTTAGTGCGGCCGACTTGCCATAGTTACGCTGGAACTTGATACCTTTTACATTAGGGTTGGCGTCGCGGAGCTTTTCGATCACCGGCCAGCTATCGTCGGTACTTCCATCATCAACGAGGATGATCTCATAGGTATAGCTGTTCTCTGCCATAACCCGGTCAATCCATGCACAAAGTTCAGGCAGCGACTCTTCTTCATTAAATAGCGGAACAACAATTGAAAGATCCATTAAACTGGGTTAACCTGGTTGACAAATGGATCGCTCGGTTTCTTTTTTGCAATACCAGCACCAATCAGCGAAGCGATCACCCCTGTGAACAGAAAGCCGAATAAAATGCCTGCAATCATCAGCGGTATAAAAAACTGTTTTGTTTTATCGAGTACTGAATCGACCTGGTCGTCGGAGATATTTTTTTCCGCCATTGCTTCGCGGCTTTTTTCAATAATGGCATCGATCATTTCCGGAAACAGGAATTTGAAAGAGATCACCGAATACATGATCACGATAACCGTTGCAACTGCTGTGACTTTGAAGCCGTGTGCAAATACATTTCCAAATGTCACATTATAGTTCATCTGCTTTGCGTACGACGTACAGCTCCAGATAACACCACCGATGATTATTGCATACTGAACATAACTGAGTCCCTGGTTCATAAAGTAACCTGTGAAGTAGAGCGCCAGTCCGTATATAATTAACGCAAGCGCTATAATCAGGCCTTTGACCACCGGCGTCGTTACATTTTTCTCCATAAAACAGTTGATTAATCGTTCAAATATACTCTCTCTTTATTGATAATGCCGATCACACGTCCTTTTAGTTGATGGCCTATAAACGCGCTGTTAACCGATTTGCTTTTTACATTATTGCGGGCAAATGTAAACTGATCGCCACGCGTAAAGAGCGTGAGATCTGCCGTTTCACCCTCCTCAACCTTAACGTGCGGGAGCCTGAAAATTGTTCTTGCCCCGGAGGTGAACAGTGCGACCAGGTTCTCCACGGGCAGTTCAGGAAATAGGCTGTTGATCACCGAAAAGGAGCTCTCGAGACCAATCATTCCGTTTTTTGCGTATTCGAATTCACACGTTTTGTTGTCCCAGTCCTGCGGCAGGTGGTGGCTGGCGATACAATCAATCCAACCATCGCTGACGGCTTTACGTAGGGCGAGCATATCGCTCCTGCTGCGCAACGGTGAATTTACTTTCAGGTTGGTATCGTAGTCGTGCAGGTCCTCGTCGCAGAAATACAGGTGATACGGTGTAACGCTACAGGTAACATTAACCTCCCCGGCTTTTGCAGCCATGATCATCTCTATACTTTTCTGGGTAGAGATTCCCGTGATGTGGAGCCTGCTGCCGGTATATTTTGCCAGCGCAATGTCGCGGGCTATCATGAGCTCTTCAGCAATCGCCGGGATACCCGGAAGGCCGAGGCGGGTGGAGGTTATTCCTTCGTTAATCAGTCCTTGTGCGCCTATTGACTGATCAACGGGAAGCTGGATAATGATCCCGTCAAACGCTTTTACATATTGCAGAGCTTTCAGCAGCAAGCCCGGAGTTTGAATGGGATGGGTGCCATCAGAAAAGGCGATTGCGCCACTGTTGCGCATGTCGTACATTTCGGCAAGTTCCTTTCCTTCTGCGTTTTTTGTTACTGCGCCGAGGGGCAATACCTGGGCAACAAGGTTGCGCGATTTTTGGACAATGTATTCTACCTGGCCTTTGTTGGCGATTACAGGGGAGGTATTCGGAATGACAAAAACGTGGGTGAAACCACCGGCGGCTGCGGCCTCAGAGCCCGTCTGAATGGTTTCTTTGAATTCAAAACCAGGGTCGTTGAAGTGGGCAAAAGTGTCTACCCAGCCTGGTGAAAGGGTCAGGCCTTCGGCTTGAATGAGCTGTGCATCGGGGATGTTCAGTTCATCAGCAATGTTTTGAATAATGCCGTCGGCAATAAAGACGTCCTTAACCTGTAGGTGATGTGTAGAGCGTGGGTCGGCTATAAGAGTTTGCTTTAGTAAAAGCTTCATGTATAGGGGGACAAAATTTTGTGCAATATAGATCGATTTTTACAAAAAGCGGTTACATTTGCCGCCGCTGAAGCAATGGGGTAAAACCCGGATTTGGCAAACGATCGGGATGTGGCGCAGCCCGGTAGCGCACACGTCTGGGGGGCGTGGGGTCGCAAGTTCGAATCTTGTCATCCCGACGAAAAGGGGTTCAAATGAACCAAAAGCTCGTGAAACTGAATGTTTTACGAGCTTTTTTGTTTTGTAATATGTCAAATCATTTCAAATAAAATCAACTGGTTTGTGAACTAAACGGTGACCTCCGAGGTGACCTAATTTTGAAGGTCACCTCTGAGGCTCTAAGCTGGTAATTATCAGCCACTTACAACGATCTTTTTGATATGATTTGGTTCGTTTTAGTGTCATTTAAAGAGCTTTTTGGTGAACGGGAACAGAGGTCACCTCGCAAAAACATTTAAATGATTGTAAAATGAAAACAACAAACACGTTTGGCGTCCATTTCATCCTCCGTCAAAGTAAAGAAGTCAATGGTAAAGCACCGATCTACGTCAGGGTCACTGTTAATAAAAGCCGGGTAGAAATGTCGATTAGAAAGTATCTGGCTTTTGCAGACTGGAATGAAGGAAAAGGTTGTGCATAAGCAAAAACCGATGATCTCCGAATGTCAAATAGTTACCTTGAAGAACTTCGGTCTAAGCTCGTTA
>JASLBT010000349.1 GCA_030146445.1 Segetibacter sp.
CGATGTTTACAGCACGCGGGATATCAAATACCTTGGTGTCGTTGATCCAAAGCCGGAAGCGTGTTTTCTGCACCTGCACAGCATAGTGTACCACTTTGTTAAATTCATTCATATACTTGTCTACCGGCATACGTGCACTAGAAAATTGGTGCTGCCGTGATTTATAACTTTGTAGTGATGCTCCGGCGTTGCTGCCCGGGTGTATGTCTACTTCTACTGAATTGTAACGTGTATGTTCCTGAAGAAATAGGTTATCGGCTGGCTCGTCCTTAGCGCTACTGAATACCCCGAAAGTAAAGCTTGGAAGAACGTAGCCGCCAGCCTTTGGTTTAAAGTAATAGATCATGTCGAATTCGGCAGTGAAGTTCTCGCCCAGGGTTTTGGTGTTGCCGGTCAGGTAGGTATTTCCCTGGAAGATGCGAAGCCATTTCCCTTCCTTATTTTCGATCGTCATTACCTCGCCTTTGCCACTCGAGTTCCAGTTTACTGGTAGTTCTCCAACAACATCCTGCGAGAAATCTTCAGTATACAACACCCTTTCGCCTGGTACAAAGTCAAACCTCGAGTACGCCTTTATTCCTGCAGGCTCGGGTTTTGTATTTTCTTCGGCGTCTGCAGATTTCGGCTGAGACTGTTCTTTTGCAGCCGGCTTAGCTGGTGTTTTTCCTTCTGCCTGGTCAAGAGCTTTGTCTATAGCTTCGTCGGCTTTGTTATTGAGGCGTTGATTTACTTTGTATTTAGCACGCTCAAGCATCCCTTTCAGTTGGGCTTGCATGCTAAACGGCATACTGCAGATAAAGGCTGCGACCAAAATTTTTTTCATTTCGTTTTATTAATTCTTTAAGGTGATATCCGGTTTAACGGGTAAGTATTTTTGAGTTTGTCATGTTATTGCTGTTGATTACAATTGCTATAACTGTGGCAAAAATAAATTTGCGTTTTCCCCCGGGCAATCACATTTATATGTGAAATTGCTTTGTAGTAAATTGGTGAGCTAAGAAAATTATCAGGGTGAAGGAGCGGCAATTTGGGGTAATGTTCCTGCACCCTGGGGTAAAATATTCAACTGTGCCGGGCACAGACAATTGACTGCGAGAGATCGCATTCTCAAATGATATTATCAAAAAAAAAGCTGCCTTATTAAGACAGCCCATTGTAACAATTAAATCCAGCCCGTGCGACTTCCTACCTTATTGTTCCCGTTATAAATTCAAAGCGAAAAACGATTATTGAGTACCCATGTTTTTGTGTAAAAATATTCTTTTACTTCGGTAACCTTTTCTTGCCTGACCGCTTGCTTTGGTTTCTGCCGGCACACAACGGTTGAGTTCGTTGAAGTAGCCAATACCAGGCAAGGCAAAAACGCGATTGATTTATATAGCTGTTTCATAATGCAGTTCTCGGTTTCAAAAGTAACTGCGTTACACGAGGTTTGCAATCACATAAACGTGTGAAATAAAAAATTGAAATTTTGGAATCTAAGACGGGGAAGAAGTCAAAGGTCGAAAACCGGAAGGAGCAACTTCGTCAAACCAGGTGTAGCACATGTGAGATTTATTCTCAAGGTTCACGCCTGCTCCCCGAAGCGATGCGGTACAAGTGAGTGACACCCGTCCGACTGCGCAGCGGGCGGGCAACCGGAGCCAAATAGATATTTTACTGTTGGTCACCAAAAAATTCAAAAATGGAGTCAATTATCCCCTGGTGTTAACCTTTGCATTACTGCTATTATTCTCATTGCCTAATTTATATCCCACCGCTCCGCATTCGTCGTTCGACTCGCTGTTACACCCCTGCGCCTATTCGATAAATTTCAGGTTTCGTCTTATTCCCGCAAACTTGCTTCGTTTAAGTGGGGAATGTTTGAAGACCGATCTAAAGCTTTCCTCAGTTAATTCTTCCCAGTCTTTCTTTTCGAAATTGAGAATTGCGGGAATTGGTGCGAGGTTTAATTCGTTGTGCGGACTACTAAACCGGTTCCATGGGCACACGTCCTGGCATACGTCGCAGCCAAACATCCATTCGCTGAATTTACCCTTCATCTCGTCTGGTATGATAGCGTCTTTTAATTCGATGGTAAAATAGCTGATGCATTTGCTTCCATTAATCACCTTATTTTCCTGTATTGCCTCAGTGGGACAAGCGTCGATACACCGGGTGCAGCTTCCGCAGAAGTCTTTTGCAAAAGGATCATCGTAATCAAGTTCAAGGTCGACAATAAGGGTGGCAATGAAAAAAAATGATCCGGATTGCTTATTGAGGAGGTTCCCGTTTTTGCCGATCCAGCCAAGGCCGCTTCTCACCGCCCAGCTTCTTTCGAGCACGGGGGCGCTATCCACAAAACCCCTTCCACTGATTTCGCCAACTTCTGTTTGGAGGTGCTCCATAAAAATGCGGAGCTTTTCCCTGATGACTTCGTGGTAGTCGTTGCCATAGGCATATTTTGCGATCTTTGGCGCCTGGGCAGCTTGTTCCTGCGGAGGAAAATAATTAAGCAACAACGTGATAACACTTTTGGCGCCAGGAACGATCCGGGACGGGTCGACCCTCAGGTCGAAATAGTTTTCCATGTACTGCATCTTACCATGCAGCCCGTTGGCAAGCCATTGTTCTAACCGGCGTGCGTCGTCGTCGAGAAATTGAGCTTTGGCTATCCCGCAATAGCTAAAACCCAACTGTTTCGAAAGTTGCTTCACCAAACTGGTATAATGTTGTACCACCATCTTGCCGGTTAATTGTTATTATATCATTGCCCCGATAATATCATTCCGCAGTTTTCGTTCTGGTAATCACAAGCCCTTAAAACCAAGAAACCAATGAACACTTTCGTGGCAGCCGTCATGTCTTGCCTATTCCTTACCTCCGCAATAAGTGCCAGCGCGCAAAGGCCAAATATAAAATTTGGCGATATCAAAGCGGGAGATTTCGACGCAAAACTTTCACAAATCGACAGCAACGCAAATGCGATTGTACTTTCCGACATTGCCTCCTCAAAATATGAGGGGGACAATCAAGGAGGATTCTCGATCATTTTCAAGAGGCATACGCGCATACGGGTGATGAACCGTAATGGCTTCGATGTTGCGAGCATTAGTTTGCCGATATATGCTTCAGGCAATCTTGAAGAAGAGATTGTGAACCTCAATGCTTCAACGTTTACTATTGAAAACGGAACGGTTACCGAGACTAAGCTCGAAAAAAATGCAATTTATAAAGACAGGTATAATAAGAACTACACGATACGTAAGTTCACCATGCCCAACCTGAAAGAGAATTGTATTGTTGATATTCAATACACCCTCAAGTCGCCCTACGAACGTGACCTCAGGCCATGGCAGTTCCAGGGTGAATACCCAGTTCACTGGAGCGAATATGACCTTACGGTTCCTTCTGTATATGACTTTGTTATGTTTCGACAGGGTTATCACCCCTTTACAGTTAATACCTCCAGGGCAAGTGAGGAAACGTACAATATCCTGGTACCCGGTACAACTGCATCGGATCGAAGCGAAGTATTCAACTTTCGATCTACCGTTACCAACACGGTATGGGCGATGGAAAATATACCTGCATTAAAAAAGGAGAACTATACCTCAACACTAAAAGATCACGTAAGCAGGATCGACTTCCAGTTGTCGAAAATCATGTATCCGGAAACACCGGTTAAAAATGTTATGAACAGCTGGACAACCGTTGCGGAAGAAATGATGAAAGATCCGTTGTTTGGTGAAAGCCTGAATAAAAACCTGGCCTGGCTCGACGATGAACTAAAAGGTATCATCGAAGGCGCCACTACCGACCTTGATAAAGCGCATAAGATATACGACTTCGTTCGGGATAACACCACCTGCACGGACCACGATGCGAAGTACCTGAGTAACCCGCTGCGCAAAGTAATGCAACTAAAAACCGGGAATGTTGCAGATGTAAACCTGCTGCTTACAGCAATGTTGATCCGGCAGGGATTTGAAGCGCACCCTGTATTATTGAGTACACGCGAAAATGGAAAAGCATACGAAGTTTACCCCATCATGGAGCGGCTTAACTACGTAGTTTGCCAGGTTAAGGTGAACAACGTTCCCTTTCTGTTAGACGCGTCGTACAGCAAGCTGGGTTTTGGAAAACTGCCTGGTGACTGTTATAACGGGTATGCCCGTGTGATAGACGTTTTGCCAACCCTGATCGATCTTAAAGCAGATTCCCTGGAGGAAGCAAAACTTACGAGCGTAATTGTGGTGAATGATGAAAAATCGGGGATGGCAGGTTCCTATGCTTCTACACTCGGTTACAACGAGTCGTACAAACTGCGCGAGAATATGGCAAAGACGACAAAAGAGGACTACTTCAAGACAGTAAAAAGTTCTTTTGGTTTCGATATCGATATGACCGCCAGTGAACTTGAGGCACTGAAATCGTATGAAGAACCGGTTACCGTTAAATACGACTTTAAGTTCGACATTAACGAAGACCTTATATACCTGAACCCGGTGTTTTCCGAAGCTTATAAAGAAAACCCATTTAAGGCTGCTGAACGTTCTTACCCGGTTGAAATACCTTACAAAATCAACGAAACTTTCATTTTGCGAATGGATATTCCAAAAGGCTACGAAGTGGAGGAAATGCCAAAATCAACCCGGGTGAAATTGAACGACAATGAAGGAACGTTCGAGTACCTGATCAGCGGTAATAATGGGGTACTGCAGCTCCGGTCAGTAATCAGGTTAAACCGGGCCACTTTTTTACCGGAAGACTACCAACCGCTGCGCGACTTTTTTGGCTATGTAGTTAAGAAGCATAGTGAGCAAATTGTTCTGAAGAAAATAAAA
>JASLBT010000302.1 GCA_030146445.1 Segetibacter sp.
ACCGGACAAATGGGATGATGTGAAACAGTGCACAATATATGGACCGCAGGCGTTGCAAAGTTCCTCATCGACGTGGGGCGGACAAGGTGACTACAATTTCGGCTTCCAGTTTAACCGGGAGCCAATGGATGAGAAGAACTCTTTTGTTTTGAACGTTTGGTCACAAAGTATTAACGAGAAAAAGAAACGCCCCGTATGGGTATGGATCCACGGTGGCGGCTATGCGAATGGCTCGGCTAATCAACTCCCTTTTTTTGACGGCCGATCTCTCGCTCAGAAAGGCGATATCGTTGTTGTAACCGTCAATCACAGGCTCAATGTTATGGGTTATGCTGATTTGAGGGGTCTCGGCGGCAAATATTCCGAGTCCGTTAATCTTGGTATGCAGGATCTTGTTACCGCCCTGCAATGGGTTCGTAACAACATTGAAAATTTTGGAGGAGATCCTCATTCGGTAACTATTGACGGACAATCCGGCGGAGGAGGAAAAGTATCGACGTTATTGGCAATGCCCTCGGCTACAGGCCTTTTTCAAAAGGCAATCGTTCAGAGTGGTTCAATATTCAATCCCTCCAAAGGTGAAGACTCGAAAGCCTATGGGCTGGCATTTGCGGCTGCTCTTGGTGTTACTCCGCAAAATGCTGATAAGTTAAACGGGTTTACCTACCAGGAACTCGTTTCGGCCGGGCAGACAGCTTCCAATATACTTAGAGCTGCCGGTAGCACTATCAGAGTTGGTTATGGTCCAACTGTTGATGGGAAATACCTTGTTCAAAGTTCCATTGACTCTCCTGCTGAATTTTCGAAAAACGTACCCGTCATAATTGGTACCAACCTGAATGAATTCACTTATAACAACCGGGCTATTATCACCCGGCAGCCGATAGAACAGGTGAAAGCTGCACTTGAAAAGCGTTACGGCGCTGAAAAGGTCGACAGATACATTGCTTTCTATAAAGAAGCTTATCCCGGAGATGATCAACCACAGCATATGTTGACTTTTGATAGTAGATTCAGGGAAGGTGCAATAAGACAAGCGACTGCAAGGAGTAAACAGGGAGGTGCACCGGCATATGTTTACCTGTTCCAGTGGCAATCCCCTGTCAATGATGGAAGCCTCGGTGCATCTCATGGCATGGAACTCCCCTTCATGTTCAATAACATTGCCCTGGCGCGCACGCTTACTGGCGGTGGAAAAGAAGCATATGCTCTTGCCGATAAAATCAGCTCGGCCTGGATTAACTTTGTAAAGACAGGCAATCCCAACGGCAAAGGACTGCCTAAATGGGAACCGTACAATCCTGAGCAAGGAGCAACTATGATATTTGATAACTCTTGCAGGATTGTATACAACCACGACAAAAAACTTATTGACTTTGTAAGTTCGACCCCCGCAGTTCCTGCGATTGGTCCACGTTGATGAATCACTACTAAATACTACATCGTGAAGTAATCGCTGGGTACACTACCGGTACCCATTTACTCACGAAAACATTGCTGTTGGCATCTCAGGATGCAACAGGACAGATAGGAAAAAACGTTTACTACTTTGAATCGCTAACGAAATTGCTTTATGAACTCTTCTATCGCAGATAGCGAATGCTGCTATCGTAAAAAGCATCCTACTATTTCGACTAATGCCGGGACACTATTCATCTTCCCAAACCAGCATTACAAATTATCTAATATCAATCACCACTTATCTGTTGCCTCCTATTGGTACAACAACAAAAACACTGGTGCTAATTGCTTCTTCAGTGGTTAACGGAGGGGGGCTTGCCCAACAGGCATTTAGTGACGAAACAGTAGTAAGACTAACACCGGACTGCATCCTCAAGAACGCTGTAATTGAATTCGAACGAGTTTACGACAAGAAAACCCACCAACAGCAGCAAGTTCGCGAACACAATAACCGTGCGTCTTGATAATGGATCGTATGCCGGGCTCATCTCAAGGGAGCGCTGATTATAGCAGTTTAACGTGTTAAATTCTTCCGGCTGGTTCGCAACTTAAACAGGTCCTGAAAAACAAGCATCAACAAGATGAATACATCAAGAGCAGCTATAATAACGAAATGGACCAAACCAGGCAAGATCCTACTAGCCTTAATGCTTGTCTGCACTACCACCTCACAAGCGCAAAGGGCATGGCAACAGCTATCTTCACCAACGGCAGCGCAAGTAAAGAACCACTTCTTGCGTCCTCCTGCTTATCATGCTAACTCGGTTACCTGGGGTTGGGATGGACCGGTCAGCCGGGAGGTAATAAGCCGGGATATGGACAGTTTGTACTCCAGGGGATTCCGTGTTGTAACCATCGAAGCTGGTTATCGCATGCCCGTGGCTTATTTGTCTGATGGCTGGTTTAGCCTTGTAAAAACGGCGGTAGACGAAGCAAAGAAAAGAAACATGCACATCTGGCTGATTGACGAAGGCAAGTACCCCAGTGGTTTTGCCGGCGGTAAGTTCAGCCAGGAAAGACCTGACCTGCGCATGCAAGGCTTAGTGGTATACGAGCGCATTAATGCGCAGCCTGGGCAGGTTATTTCAAAAAAAGGTATCAACGCTGTTATTAGTGCAGTTGCTGTTAACCTAACAGACAGCAGCAGTCAAATCATTCCGGTTCGTTCCGGGGAAATAAAGTGGACAGCGCCCGCCGGTAATTGGCAGGTACTTTTTGTTCAGCCTCAATACAAGACAGCGGTAACCCGTGCCGTGAATAATCCGAGTGGCGGCAAGGACACAACCAACTCCCTATGTGATTACCTGAATCCTGTTGCCGTTAGGCAATTTATTGACTTCACACACGAACAGTACAAGAAATACATTGGTGATGAGTTTGGCAAAACAGTGTTGGGCTTTCGTGGCGATGAACCGGATTATGGGTACACGCCCTGGACACCTGCTATGTTGCAGGAATTCAGGCAACGAAAAGGCTATGATATACAGCCCTACCTCGCCTCGTTTTTTTTGGGCAAGCTCAATCATGAACAAAAAAGAGCAAAGGCTGATTACTGGGATGTGTGGTCGGATTTGTTTGGTGAAAACTTTTTCAAAATACAGGCAGACTGGTGTGCAAAGAACAACCTGGAATACATGACGCACCTGAACCATGATGAGGCCATGATCGGGTTGGTAAGATCGGAAGGAGATTTTTTTAAAGACATGCGCTCGGTGCAGATACCGGGTATCGACGTAATATGGCACCAGTTATGGCCAGGCCTGGTAGCCGATTTTCCAAAGTTTGCCTCATCTGCGGCACATCTTAATGGCCGCCCCAGATCTTTAAGTGAAAGTTTTGCCGCGATGAAGCCCGCTCCGGATATTCAGCAGGCAAGGTGGATCATCAACCATCAATTGGTCAGAGGTATTAACCTGTTTGAGTTTATGTTTTTTGGCTCTACTTCTGAAGGCAGGGGCGGTGCACGTGGTTACATGGCCGATCCATCATTTCCTTCTGTAATGGCGTATACTAACCGGGCAAGCTACCTGTTAGCCCAGGGCCGTCCAACGGCAGAAATTGCTGTTTACTTTCCTACCACCAGCTTATGGTTTGGCCATAATGAATCGGAGAAGAGCACTTTTGATATAGCCAGGCAATTACTCGAAAGCCAGCATGATTTTGACTTTATTGATGAATATGCATTAACCACCGGGAGGTTAGCTAAAGGTGCGCTTGTCAATAAGAGTGGGCAGGAGTTTAAGGCGATTATCATTCCCTCTGTAGCAGTTTTATCCAGCGCTGCAGTTGCACGGCTGAAAGCGTTTGCCAGCGCCGGCGGCCAGGTCATATTCACAGATAAGAAACCTTCTTTAATAACGGACAAAAATTTCCTGACGGCGAAGGGTGGTGAAGCCTTCTCCTGGGCCAGGAGTAAAACCGTTAATGCTTCATTATCGTCGCTACCATCCGATGTGGTATTGGATAAACCTTTCGCCTTGTTGAAGTACCTGCACCGCAAGTGGAAAGATGCGGATCTATATTTCTTTTTTAACGAGAGTGAGGAGTCTGTCGGCCGGAATATTACACTCAGAGAAAAAGGAATAGTTGAGGAATGGGATGCCACTACAGGTTCGGTTAAAACGATTAAAACAACCAATAATTCGGCAGCACAAATTAATGTTCAGTTCAAACCGCATGCGACAAAATTTATCATTGTTCGTCGTTGATACCAATTGCACCATAAACTAAGTCTCATGCTATTTATCTTAAAAAAATACCTCCTGGCGTGTCAGGAAAATACTGACCTTTCGGGCGTGTCCCCCTCCCGACTTATGGCCGGGGAGAGGCGCCGGGCTTTCCGCTGCTACTCCTCTGGCGCTTTAAGGCGCCATGCGGGGTATCCGCTTCAATCCCTCACGCACCCATCATTATATAGCTATATAACATTAGCTATCGCTTTCATTGCGCTTACGGCCTTGTTAATGGCGTTTACTCCTGCTAAGCCAAGGCGTTACCTGGTCACCGCTTATGGTGCAGTAGCCGGCGGAACAACACTCAATACAATCGCTATCCAAAAAACCATCGATGCATGTTCGGCAACCGGGGGTGGGGTGGTGGTTGTGCCCAAAGGTGTTTTTTTGAGTGGTGCCATCTATCTAAAACAGGGCGTTGAATTGGTTATTGAAAAAGATGCTGTGTTAAAAGGCTCTGTCAACTATGATGATTACCCGCAGATTGATACACGGTGGGAAGGAAGGGAAATGAAGTTTACATCGGCCTTTATTAACGCGGACCATTTAACCCATGTAAAGATCAGCGGCGAGGGCACCATTGATGGTTCCGGAGATGAGTGGCTTAAACGGATCAGGGAGCGTACTGATACATTGGCCCGGCGTTTAGGCAGACCAAGACTGATTGGTATACAAAACTGTAAAGATGTAACGATTAAAGATTTGAAACTACATAACCAGGCCGTGTGGTGCGTGCATATTCTATATTGCGAAGACGTAATTCTGGACCAGCTGAACATCACGGCCGATCATAACATCCCAAGCTCCGATGGTATCGATATCGACTCCAGTAAAGATGTTGTCATCAGGCGCTGTTATATCGATGTGAATGATGATTGTATCTCCATCAAATCAGGAAAAGATGAAGACGGCCTGCGGGTGAATCGTGCAAGTGAAGACATCAAAATAGAAAAATGCCGCTTTGGGTACGGGCATGGTGGTGTAGCTATGGGCAGTGAAACATCTGGAGGTATCCGAAATGTGCTGATCAAAGACTGCGTTGCAGAAAAAGACAACTGGGCACCCATCCGGTTTAAATCGCAACCAAGCCGTGGAGGCGTAGTAGAAAACATCACGTACAGGAATTTTAAACTTAACGACACCCGGAAAGCCGTTGAATTTAATATGGCGTGGCGTATGGTGGGAACAATAAAGCCGCCTGCCAAGATATTGCCGGTGGTGCGCAATGTTCGCTTGATCAATGTACATGGAACAGTGAAAAGTATTGGTGATATACGTGGCCTGCCAGGTAGCCCAATACAAGGGGTTACTTTTAAAAAATGCCGGCTAAAAGCAGAAAGGGGCCTCGTAATAGAGCATGCCCGTGGCGTTGATCTCTCGGGTCTGCTTGCAACTGTGCAGCAAGGTGAACTCGTTACTAAAAAGAACGTTGAATAAGTGAGCTTACCTGATACCACTAGCGGCTCATCAATATAAACGTTCCTTCTTATCAGCACAGCAAAATACACACATTTATCTTAAATAATACCTGGGATACAAATGAAAATACAAGCACTTATATTATTTACCTGCCTGTGGATGGGAGCTTTTGCCCAAGATGATAAAGGATTTAAAATATACCAGTTTCCCGCGGATATGATCCCGGCCATTGATGGGAAAACCCATGACTGGGATAGTTTTCCGGCATCGTATATAGTAGGTACAGACAAGCTATGGGATGACTCAAAACGTTATGCCGCACCTGACCCGAAAAACCTTGATGTTAAAGTAAAGGTGGCTTGGGTAAAAGGATTGAACCGTTTGTACTTTCTCTATGAAGCCTATGATAATTATTGGGATTTTTCACTGCCCGGTTTGCACAATGATATTTTTGAGATCGTGGTAGATGGGGATGCTTCGGGTGGGCCACTGATCGACGAACAACATCCGAAACCGGAG
>JASLBT010000303.1 GCA_030146445.1 Segetibacter sp.
GCTTTGAATGAGAGCGTCGAAGCTTGATATCCCAATACTCTTTTCTGATATGAAGCCCTCTGCAAAAGCAACGCCAATTCTTTTTCCGAATATCATTGCTCTGCCTTTAATCGATTCTAGAAATTCAGGACTGGAGAGATAAGTTTGAGGTTCATCAAGGTCGGGATTGTAAAATTGGGTCTTATAACAAGCTATTGCTTCAATCTTCTTATGCTGAAATTTTGATATGTCAACAAGGAAGGACGGTTCCAGGTACCGATCCTGGATGTAGTAGAAAACGAATTTAGGTCTCCAGGCTTCCTGTTCAGTGTTACCGTCTAAAGTGATCACCTTTCGCAAACCGGATAAGAATGCAGCCTCAGTCAACATTTTCGAACTTCGCCCATGATCAGGGTGGCGGTCTTCCGGGGCGTTGGCCAACACGATCTCCGGCTGGTACTTTCTAATGACTTCGATTATTTTTCGCTTGTTTTCTTCATTGTTTTCGAAGAAGCCGTCTGCCATCCCAAGGTTTTCCCTTACCGCCAGTCCCATCACCTCTGCGGCAGTCGCCGCTTCCTGCTTCCTGATTTCAGCAGAACCGCGTGTTCCAAGTTCTCCCCGCGTAAGATCGATAACACCTACCTTTTTACCCTCTTCTACCGCTGATAAAATCGTTCCTGCGCAGCCAAGTTCCACATCATCGGGGTGAACACCGAAAGCAAGCAGGTCGAGTTTTTCACGCATAGGCAACGAAATATCTAGGAGGCTGCAAGGTAACCCTTTTCGTCATAGAGGAACGTTAAGGGATGTAACAGATTTGAACAATCTTTGTTCATTATCAGCAATAAAGGTCATTTTAATTACGAAATTTACCCTTATCTGGCAATAACTGTGTACTTGTGGATGTAGAACCTTAAGCTGCGGGTCAAACCCGAAGCTTTAACCATAAATTATGAAGAGGTGACAAAAATGAGTTGAAGTGTTGGGCTTGCTACTTTGGCGATCACTAACATGGCTCACGATTGTTCATGAGAAGCAGGTAAGAAACCTGATAATAACACTGAACTATTGCGAGTTGATTGCTGATTAGAATTTGTTTGCAGCGTGTGGGTCGGACAGGTTAATGATTACGATGTTGAATGTTGGCCATTAAAGTGTGTAGTTAACCCCTCAATCCATACATCCGTTCCACATCCCGTACAATCAGCTCGATGTCGTGGTCGTTGTTACTGCGATCATTCGGATCGTAAGCCTGTTTCAGGTTGCTGCCAAACACTACTGCAATGGTTTGCCAGAGCCCGGCATTGAACCCGCCTTTGTATTCTTTGATGATTTCAAAGCAGTTATTACCTGTTTCGCGCTTGATGAGTTTCATGAGAACCTTACCCTGGTAGATGGACAGTTGAGTAAGTTTGCTGGTGAACTCACGCTTGAGATCCTTTTCCCGCTTTTTGATGATCGCTTTACGAAGCTTTTCATCTGTAACGCCGTTTAACTCGGCATTTACTTCGTTCATTATACGACCGGCTGCTCTCGCGTAAGGGAAAGTTACATATACGGCGTTTCTTAACCGCGTCCATTCTGCCCAGTATTTCCTCCATTTCTCCTGGATGCGTGTATGAACAGCAACGTCGGCCAGGCGGCCACCCGGGATGGTGTCGCCATTTATAATGAACGCATAAACCTGCAAAGTATCCCGCGGTGGCGATTGCGCGGCGACGCTGGAAGACACAAAAAAGGCCAGCAAAAAACCGGCGATTATATGAAGCAGCTTACGTTTGATGAACATCTGATGTCAGGCGTTGTAAATTAAGTGATCCTAATATATAGTAATACTTAAAACATATGAATGTAACCCGGGTTATGATATATTTAACCATCCTCCTGTCCGGTTCTTGCGCACCTGACGAATCAGATGACCAGGCCATTTTTCAGCAATCTATGGATTCTGTTGCAAGCAGAAAAATCGACTCCGCATACATTCAAATCCAGCTCGATTGCGACAAAGCAATGTACGAACGGGTACCGCTTATGGTTGATTCACTCTTAAAAGATCAGGAAAATGAAGGCATTTCTATTGCTGATAATCCTTAGTGTTAGCGCCTGTAAACCAAAACAAGATGTGGAACACCAAAAAAGGGCTGCATATCTCCAAATGGAAAGAAAAGTTAATGAGGTCGTAGTCCAGATGAGAAACGACTGCGACAGCAACTTATTGTCAACGGCAAGGGCAAAAGCCGACTCAATATTGAACAAAAGACGGGATAGAAGTAAAGTGAAGCAAAAGTTGCATAGAAGCGGTGCTAAACTGCTTCAGCCCCGCCCCGGAGAAGTATACCTGAACAGAAGGCCTGACCAAAAGCCAGGAAGTTAGGTCGCGCGCAAAGGGGCGGTTCGTTTAAGTCTCTGGTATATGCTCATTATGAGCCCGATTACCATTACGACAATACCTATCCACAGCACATTGATATAGGGGAACTCGTAAACTTTCAACGTCACGAAGTCGAGAACTCCACTACTTTCTTTTATGCCCATTTCAAGCAAGCCCTTTTCCTGGTCCTGCACCTTATTGAAAGTAAGCACGAGACTTTGCGCCATTACGGTATCAGGTACCACCTCTACCATACCATCTTCCACTTTCAGCAGAGGCTGTGCAGAAAAGCGGTTACCTTCTTTTGAGATAACGGTCATATCAAGTGCCAGAGCAGTATCCGCTGCCGTAAACTGGTGCTTACTGTTTTGTGGATTGATCACCACTTTGTTCATAATAATTAGGCCCGTGGAGTAAAAAATGGTATCACCGACTTTCACAATTTTTTCGCGGAAAGTCGACGTGTCCTTTGCCCTGATTTTTTCGGGATCGCCAAGAAAGGTTAGATACGTAAAAATATCGCGGTTCCAATAATGGCGGGCATCGGGATTGGGTGTAACCCCCTCAGATCCTTTGTTATTTTCAATAATATCCGGATATAAGCTAAACTCTTCTTTGCCGTTTTTACTTTTAAAATTTATCTCATAGTACCTTTTACGATCGCGTTCGTTCAGGGTGTCTTTCACATACGTAGCCGTGTACCTGCCCATGTCGGTTGCAAGCCCCTTAACGAGGGTGATATTTTCAAGCGGACTCTCTTTTTCACCCATTTTAAGTGGTGACATGCCGGTGGTATTGTGGCTTAATATCTCCTTTGTTGACGACGAAATCAGTATCCCAACCAGCACAAGCCCAAATCCGATGTGTGCAACCGATGCTCCGGCGGCCCTTACCCGTCCTCTCAAGACGAGGAGGATGTAGCCCAAATTGCCGATAACCGAATACACGGAAGCAAAAATGGCCAGGTGGATGGCTGCAAGAAAGCCTATACCCTTTTGATCGTAGTCTATACTACCCCAAATGCTGATGCATACGGAAACGAGTAGAGAGACTAATAACGGAAGATATAAATGCTTGCGGATGTATGACCGCGGCGTGTCCTTGTATTTTAAATACTGCGTAACTCCCGTAAGAAAACCAAGAATGATGGCAACGAAAATTTGCACCTGGTTGTGAAAGCCTTCAGCGTCCTCACCAACAGCCCACTTGGTACCAAAGACTTTGTTGAATACCGGCAAGGAGGTAGAAACAATAATCACCAGGGCCGACAAAAAGAGCACTAACGAACCTATAAACATCCAGAACTCCCTGCTGTAAGTATTCTCTTCCTTGTGAATTGCCGGGATCTCTTTCCGCCGGGCAATTAACAACCAAAATGCCGGAATGAGGAACACGAGGATGAATAAGACCAGCTGTAAATTCATGCCGAGATCAGTAAAGGCATGAACGGAGGTATCTCCCAACACACCACTCCTGGTAAGGAATGTTGAGTATAGCACCAATAAAAAGCTTACAATATAAAAGAAGTAGGTTGCACGCAATGAGTAGCCACTGTTTCGGTAAACCAGGTTGGTGTGCATACCACCAACCATCACCAGCCAGGGAACCAGCGAGGCATTTTCAACCGGGTCCCACGCCCAATAACCTCCAAACGTCAGGCTCTCATAGGCCCAGGCTGCACCCATCATAATTCCAACCCCTAGAACAGCGGTTGAAAATGCTGCCCATGGAATGGCGGGAGTTGCCCATCCTTTATGATCGCGGGTCCATAAACCGGCAATGGCATAGGCAAACGGAATGAGGGTTGAAGCAAATCCAAGGAAGAGCACGGGCGGATGGATCACCATCCAATAGTTCTGAAGCAAAGCATTTAGGCCATTTCCATCGCGAATAAATTGCAGGTAATTGGGTTGTGAAAAAATCGGTCCCGGTGTTTCATTCCGCAGAAGTACAAACGGGCTGCTGCCGACTTTAGCTCCGAAAAAGTAGATGCCTATTAACATTGTTGCCAGGCAAAATTGGGCGAAACTGACTACTGTCATGACAGGTGCCTCCCATTTCTTTGCCCTTGCGATCAGGATAAGGCCCAGCACGCAGTGCCAGAAACTCCAAAGCATAAAGCTCCCCTCCTGTCCTTCCCAGAAACAGCTGAGCAAATATTCTACCTGCAAAGCACGGCTACTGTGTTGCCAGGCATATTTGTACTCGAAAAGATGGTTTGAAATAATGTAGTACAGGGCGGCAAAAATGGCCAAAACGGAGATGGTTTCAACGTAAAACGCTAACCTGGCCAGCTTTATCCAGCCGGCTTTAAGACCGGCCTCCGCCTGGGTAGCCTTAAAAAAAGCAAAAGTGGCTATCAATGACGCCACTAATGAAAGTAATACGAAAAAATGTCCAATCTGCCCCGGAAGTAAATGCTCACCAACAAATTCCATGTCCGCTTATTTATCTTTTCTTGCTATTTAGCTATTATCTAATTAGTAATCGATGCTGCCGGCTGAAGTTGTTTCTGCGCGGCGTTCATGTCGTCTTTGTACTTTGAAGGACACTTCAGAAGAATATCCTTACATTGGAATTCACCGTCCTGAACTTTGCCCTTTAGTACGAGCCGTTCACTTTTCTCGATATCTGTGGGTTTGGTATTGTTATAGACCACGTTGATGCTGTTGCCAAGTGAGTCAACAGCAACAAAAGTCAGGTAGTTGGGATTTTTTATAGGGTCATACTGCATGGAGTTTTTCTCCATTTTGGCAATCAGGTGTACAAACTTGCCGGGTTTTTCTTTAGCAGATGTTACGGTATCATAAGTGGTGATGTCGCCCATGAAACTGATGAGCACTGCAATCGAAACTGCTATTAATACCAGTAAAATAATATGGGTTTTCTTCATAAAGCTTGTTTCGCCGGCGAAGTTACGGCAAAAATGGGTTGACAGAAATGATTGTTGCTCTATGTTGATGTTAAAACTCACGGCATTTACAAGGTGCCGGACTTGACAGCGACTCAATCTTCCTGGTAGCAGCGCGTTCGTTCATGCAGAAGAATGAGGTTGACCAATGGTTTGCCCCTGAACTGAGCGTAGCAACGATGACGGCTAATGGTGCTATGCTGGTCCCCAAAAAAGAATAAAATGTCGGCAGCTATAGATTAACTGCAACTGAACGGATCGGGTTAGATTTCTATCGAGAGTACCAGGAAGTAATCGAGCATATTCCCGGGACAATGCGAATTACCGCAAAAAGAGTTGAACGGGTTTGAGACGCCAGTGTAGCAATTACGATCAGCTTTGACAGTTGTTGATAGGCCTGATGGCAAGTTAATAATTTGCGGTGTCAGGGTTTCCTACCACCCTTTTGCGGGCCGTGAGCAGATAGAAAGCTCC
>JASLBT010000484.1 GCA_030146445.1 Segetibacter sp.
CTGGTTCCCTGACTTTAGTAAAAGGACGTTGTCGCCACTCACGATTGTAGCGCTAATTTCAATTTCGGGGCTAACACCTGCCTTGCTAAACTTTAGCGCATTCGTGATGAGGTTTTGAAACAATTGTTGTATTTGCCGTCTATGACCCATAATAACCGGCAGAGAACCCATTCTGATCACAGCCTTTTTACGGCTTATTTCCAATTCGAGGTCCTCCAGCACCTTGCTGATCTTTTTTTCAAGTTCAATTTCGTCGACGTAGTTATCCCCCGTTGACACGTGTGAATATTCGAGGAGATCGTCGATAAGTAACTGCATTCGTTCCGTTGCTTTTTCCATACGCTGGAGGTAGTGCTGGTCTTCCCCGGCCAGTTTGCCCTGTAACTTACTGTTCAGGCGGTCGGCGAAGAACCGGATCTTCCGTATAGGTTCTTTCAGGTCGTGAGAGGCGGCATAGGCAAAATCTTCAAGGTTGGCGTTTGAGCGTTTGAGTTCCTGTATCATCCTCTCCATTTCCAGTTGCGACTCCTTTATTGAGGTGACATCGGTGAAGATGTGGATGAGGTGATCATCATCCATTTTAGAAAGCGTGAGCTCAAGCCACCTGCTGCTTATACCTAAGTGATATTGGATGACTGAAGGTTCACCGGTGGCCAAAGTTTGCAGGCACTGCTGACCATATGCAGAAGTTAACACGTCAGGATCAAGCTCGACGGCCGTCTTTGACAGAAATACCTCCCTGGGCAGACCCACGTACCTGATGGCGGAGTCGTTAGCAAGGATCGTTTTCGCATCCACTACTTCTCCTTCACTGTTCCTGATCATCTCAGTAACGGAGATGCCATTTGACGAGTTCCTCAGGATGTTGTCCAAAAGATTTTTTTGGTTTTCGAGCTCACGGGTACGTTCAATAACCATTTCCTCCATTAGTTCGGACGCCTTTTTCTGGTGGTCGATGTCAGTACAAGTGCCAAACCACTTCAAAATCGTATCGTGCTCGTCTTTCAACGGCAAAGCGCGTCCAAGAAACCAGCAATAAATGCCGTCGAAACGTTTAAGCCGGTATTCAATTTCGTATGGCTCACCTGTTTCGAGGCTATGTTTCCAAACGGCTGAAGTTCTCTCCATGTCGTCGGGATGCACGACGGTTGTCCAGCCGGTATTCTTAGATTCAGCATAAGACAATCCGGTGTATTGGTACCATTTATTATTGTATAGCGCATGGTAACCGTCGGGGAATGTTACCCAAACCATTTGCGGGGCGACGTTCATAACAAACTGGAGTTCTTTGTTGCTTTCCTCCACCTTTAGTCGGGCGACCACTTGTTCGGTAACGTCGAATGCCACTGCCATGACCCCGGAGATATTATCATCAACACTACGGAAGGGTTCATATACAAAATTGAGGTAAAAGGTTTCGATGTTCCCGTTCCGCGGCAAGGGAACTGGTTGCTCATTCGCGACAAACCGTTCCCCCGTTGTATATACCTGTTCCACTATCTTTTGCAGGCCCGCTTCTCTCGCCTCGGGTAAACACTCAAAAACCGGCTTCCCTATTATTTCCCATGACCGCTTACCCCAGAGATCGAGAACCTTTTGGTTTGCTACTTCCACGATGAAGTCGGGACCGTTCAGAATACACATTGCTACCGGCGCCTGCATTATGAGGTTTCGCAAGTTTTCTTCACTTTTTCGGCTGGCCTCCTGAAGTTTTTTCCGGTTTGTTATGTTGCGGGCGACGGCAAACATGTGAGGCTTGCCGGCTAAAGTAAGTGCGCCCATGTTAATTTCAACCGGATAAATGTATCCATCCTTCCTTTTATGCAGGGTTTCAAACTGCGGAATGGTTTCTTTTTGAGCGGTTGCAAAGGCCGCTGAAAATACTTCGTCGTTGAAAATGGGGTTTACGTCGGGAACACGCAAATGTTTGGCCTCCTCTGCTGTATAGTTCCATGCCGAAAGCGCCTTTTTGTTGAGGTAAGCGAAGCTGCCATCTTCACGCGCCAGGATAAAAGCGTCCTGGGCATTGTCGGCCATGAATTTAAATTGCGTTATGGCAATATCGATTTCTGCAACTTTTCTCTCGGCAAGTACCCGATCGGTTATATTCACTGTTGAATGAATGATATGGGTAACCTCCCCTTCGTCGTTCAACAGAGGAGTGCTACAATTATCCCAGTAAGTTTCCTGGAACTCGCCTCCCTTGAGCATGACATCATAACGCTGAACGTAGATGTTCTGGGGCAATTTGTCGGCAAGTACTTTTTCCAACGATTCCCGGAGATTTTTGTGCCCCGTGAAGTCAGGTTCGGAGGGGTTCGGTGGAAAAGCAGCGAAAATGCTCTTGCCAATCAGCTGCTCTTTTTCATATCCCAGGAACCGGCACATGTCTATGCTGGCCGAAATGATTGTAAATGAAGGATAGTCGGGCAAGAAAACGAAGCGCATTCCAGGTGTCGCTTCAAAGAGCCTGAGATCAACTGCAGCTACAGATTTCGGGTTGGATATTTCGGTGGGCATAAACGTCACTAAAGTTAAGCAGTATCGTTCATCCATACCATTATAAAACCGCTAAAATACAGCCGTTCGAATTCCCGTTCATCCGGGTTGTTCTTAAAGTCTCCAAACGATTATGTGTTGCCTTTGAGCAATGATTTTTTAAATTGCGTGGATTTGCAACCGGCATTATGGATAGTCTCCCCGTTCGTAAGATCATACATATCGATATGGATGCTTTTTATGCATCGGTTGAACAAAGGGATAACCCTGATTACAGGGGTAAGCCGATTGTTGTCGGCGGACTTGTTGATGGCCGTGGCGGGGTAGTGGCAACTGCGAGCTATGAGGCCCGGAAGTTTGGTGTTCGTTCGGCTATGCCTTCGAAAAGAGCCTTCCAGCTATGTCCGCAAGCGATATTTATCAGGCCCAGGTTCGAGGTGTATAAACAGGTTTCGCAAAAGATCAGGGAGATCTTTCGCCGCTATACCGACCTCGTTGAACCGCTTTCGCTCGATGAAGCCTACCTTGATGTAACCTACGATAAACAGGGCATTGGCTCTGCTTTAGAGATCGCCGGTAAAATTAAACAGGCGATCAGGGAAGAATTAGGTCTTACTGCTTCAGCAGGTGTTTCCATAAATAAGTTTGTTGCCAAGATCGCATCCGACCTTCAA
>JASLBT010000012.1 GCA_030146445.1 Segetibacter sp.
CCATGCTTCGGAATTGCCACCTCCATAGCTGTTTTGGTAGTCGGGTAATACATTGATCCTTTCAGCAGTTGTCGTATGGTTGAACTCAACAGCAAGTTTCCTGTTCCTCGAACCCTTTTTTGTAGTAATTACGATAACACCACCCTGCGCGCGTTGTCCGTATAATGCCGTTGCATTTGGTCCTTTTAATACTGAAACGTTTGCAATGTCGTCGGTATTGATATCATTTACGTTGGTAACTATCGTTCCATCCACCACATAGATCGCATATACGTCTGCAATTGCTGCGGCACCTCTTAACCGTACAACCCCGGCGTCGCCTAACCTGGATCCCGACTGGCCTAAAACCTGGAGTCCGGCGACTTTACCTGCAAGTGCATTAGTAAGATCCGGTTCCCTGGTTTGGGTTAACCGGTCTGCCGTAACAGTTTGTGTAGCGAACGTGGTAGACTTAACAGATCTTCGTACCCCAAGTGCAGTTACAACTACCGCCGACAGCTCCGCGGTTGAAGCAGGAAGGGTAATGGTATAATCATTTACATTGCCTACGGTAATCTCTTTTGTGCTTCCTCCAACATTACTAATCACCAGGATAGAACCTTCCGCTGCCTGAATTTTGAATATTCCATTCGCGTCAGCAGCCACGCCTCCGGTCGCATTTTTAATCTTCACTGATGCATACGGAACAGGCTCGCCTTTTTGATCCACTACCTTACCCGTAATCACCCTCGGCTGTGAGATTGCCAGAATTGATGACAGTATCATCAGCAGTGCCATGCATAAAGCTTTTCTCATGTGGGTTACAATTTTGATGTGGTAAATATAAGTAAAGCGAGAACCGGTAGTATTTCAAAAAGCCGGATAGTTCCACAACCCGGAACTGAAAATGACAATTGGTGAATTGCTTTTGCTGCTTCATCAATCACGGTTAACGGCTTGCCAGGGAAGGAATAGTTAAGCCGATAAGAGCAAGCAGATGAAGTGATTGCGACGCCCGTCCGACTGGCGCAGCCGGGCAGGCAACGATGCCGCCACATGGCCCGAAACTCGTATCCAAAATCAATATCATGAACGAACACGTTTATCTCCCGGCAAAAGCTTCCAATGTCGTTCTACCAGGTGCCGTCAACGGATTGGCTTGCACTTTTTTCATGCTGGTTGAATTGAGTGGAACAATGAGTGAACTTAAATCCTGAGATAGGTGCAAAAATTTGTGCTCGGGCTTTGTGCCCTGATGAATGTTTTTTCGGAAAAAAGATTCTTTTTTATGGACCCGGCGGTGGTGACACAGATGGGACTCCGGTTGCGACGCACTACTTTCATCGGCAGTAACGCTGATCAACAGGAAAAGCCGGAACGACATTGAATACGTTCCGTGATAGCCTTAAATAAAATAGCGGTAAGCCAATGCAGGTTGCTGCAATCATGGGCGCCAGGTAATCGCCGGTTTAAGTAAGACGGACGATCGTTTAAGAAAAGCGATGATCGGCAAAACAAAAAAACCTCTAGCATAATGCTAAAGGTTGTTGGATGGGTTCAAAGGTTACAACGCTAAATTCTGGTTAGCAACTTAAAGTTAAGCAGAACCCGTTCAGGCACATTTATACCAAAAACGTATTCCCGATTTTATCGAAGCCAACTGGTGTAATTAGGTTGATCAGACTATCATAAAGTCTTTTGAAAAGGGGTGTATATAGTAAACGGAATTTTAATTAATTAATTGCGTAAAAAGACCTTTATCAAGAAATAATTCCGGTGCAATTTTTTTTCAGGCAGATGAATTAAAAGTTTGATCAGGATTTTAGATCAAGCATTAAAAGCGTTATACACCATCATTGAACTAATAATAGTAAAGATGCCTGGAATGATTAAATCGACTAATTAAGCAGGTGAAGCAATTGCAGCTTGATTTCCGATTTTTTATTTCCTGCAATTTTATCAAGTCCGCTGCCGAGGGACGATTGATCGCGGTAAATGGTTTGTGCAAACCGGAGCCAACATGAGGTCTTCTTGTTTAAATCGTAATTAAGATTTAAATAATAGCGTAAACCTTTCCCGGCAAAGAATGGAATTGAAAAACTGTAGAGCACATCATTTTCATAGCTGTATATCCTGCTTTCAAATCCGTCTGTTTCAAAATACTGCAAACGTCCACCAACACCAAATGGTTTCATCGGTGGTCTATATTTCAGATCAACATACGTTGAAAATCCGTGTTCCGAAATTGAATTTACCGGTGCCTGAAATGTAATCACATCAACCCGGCTCCGCAAAACGAAGTACCCCATTTTATAACTAAACTGCGTCCTCCAGCTTTGTCGCAGCCTGTTAACAACCGGTCGCGTCGGCTGTGCCAGCCCATAGATATTTAGTGCTTTACTTTCCGACCGGAAACGCCCGGTAACTTCCACCAGCTTGTTTGGTTTATAAGTCAGTTGAACCAGGTAATCCGAACCTGTTGAGGGTGCATCAACCCTGAAGCGCAACCAGGGAAACCTGAACAGGTCGGCATAGAGATCTACCCTTAAGTAGTTTGCCGGCCTTATTGCAATGCCGGCATACATCCCTTTTTCATTTGAAGGCAAGGTGGCTTCAGTAAATGCATTTCCGTTTATCGATTGAAATTCCGCAGGCAAGTTGCGGTAAACTATCGAGGCGTCAACACGAGTGCTCAGGCTGAGCAGAAGGCCTTGCACAACGGCAATGTTTTTACGCTTGTCTGTGGCTGCCTCACCAAAGAAATGGAAATTGCGAAAAGTGTAGCTGTAGTCGATGCTGTAATTTGCCCAGCGATCCCCTTGTATTGCAAATTGATTGTATGGCTGGGGGTCGCGTTTAAAAGGTCTGGAGAAGCGGTAAACGATGGCATTCATCCCCAACTGCAGTGCTGCATTGCTAAATGCAAGTTTGCCGCCAATAGCCGTTTCCCGCATCACATGTTTATCCGCAAGTTCTGAAGGCGTTCGATGGTAACCCGACGTTGCAAGTGATGAGATATAGCCGTCGGTATGACCGAAAGGATCCGCCTGCAGGTTACCGTCGAGCAAGCGCGACGATGCAAAAGTCGTAAGCTGCAATTGCCTGCTGCCAAGCGTAATAGCTGCGCCCCGGTGAAAGTTAATTTCAGACGCAGCATTATACGGCCGTATTGTTTCAGCCTGCCGCTTAGCGCCGAGAACTTCTGCACTTTTCTTGAAGGCCAGGCTTTGCCAGTGGATCAATCCCTGCCCAAGATTTATGGTGAAATCGCCCAAAGCAACGGCTTTTATCAAACCCATCTTTCGCGCAAAAACGTGGAAAGAAGTAAAGTCAAATCCCCTTTTTTGTTCGCCCGAAAATAAGCGCTCACCTGCATCTTTGTCGAAGGTGAAACCATATTGCAGGAGGTTACGGTAAGCATATTTGTAGCGCATCAAAATTCGCTGCGGGCTGCCCTGGTAGCGATTGGCGATACTGTCGGGCCGGGTGTAACCCTCACTTTTCTCAAGCACCTGTTGCACCCTTGCAAGAATAGCATGCTGACCGCCGGAGACCCTTTCTTTGAAATCTGCTTTCGGGCTTAGTGCATTGCCGATCATAATATAGGGCCATACCTTTCGAATGGTTTCCGGATCCCATGAAGGCACTGCCTGTAGCTCATAAGGGCTGATGAATTTACCGAGCAGTGAACGGTATTTAACCAGCTGTTGTATCTGCAAGTCGGTCAAAAACAGTAACTCTCTGAGGGTTGCAGGGTCGGCATCATTCAGGTCAATCGGGTTTCTCCTGAACTGCATGAGTGATTGCAGGTAGGTATCGTCTTCTGTTTCCACTTCCGTTTGCTCCGCCAGGTTTTCAAACTGTTGTTCCACCTTAACCGGCGGCAGCACCTCCTCCACTTGTGATATCACGCTCAGCGAAGCATGCAGCAAAGTGAATAACAGTACCTGCTTTCTCAATCGTTTTCCGGTTTTTCGAGGTTGTACAGCAGGCCAAATCCCGGGGTAAAACCAAGTTGCTGATGATAGCCGGCATTGATGTCAATTCGAATCAAGCCGAGCAATAAACCGATGCCGGCATAATGCCCTGTGTTTATGGTGGAAACTCCGCCACGGAAGATCAGCCGCTCGTGTACCTGGTATTGTAAACCAACCTGCAGGCTTACCGGAAGGTTTTCGCGACGAACTACTTCAGCAGCAATAAAGAATTTGTCTGTGCCCTGGTAGCCAAACCCGGCCTTGAATACGGCAGGGAGTTTTTCACCACTGCGCTTACCCAACAGTGATCCAAGCGGATTGTACATATGAAAGCCGGCATTGAGTTGCTGGGTAAGGTGAACGAGCATTCCTGCTTCGAAGTTGAAACTGGCTGCGCTGCAATAGCAGGATATACGCATGTTGTACCAATTGATTTTTGCGCCAAGCTGTATTGCCGAAGATATTTTTCGCCCGTAGGCAATACCCAGCATTGTTTCATTTAAGGACTGGCCGCCAAAATAGTCGCCCTGTAAGGCAATCACCCCATTACCGGCAGGAATAGCTAACAGGCCGGTAAGCTGGCTCATATCCTTTAGCATAAAA
>JASLBT010000068.1 GCA_030146445.1 Segetibacter sp.
CACATAATGCAGTGAATGGATGGTTCAGTAAAGTATGGAGAAAATAATTTAATTGCAAGCAAATGGTAAAATGACAAAGCAAATACATGTTGATTTGTAGATTGCTTGTTTTTTGTGCTTAAGTATGAAGGTCAGTTGCTACTAGATTATGCTGCCATGAAAAACTTACAGTAAAAGTGAGTGACACAACCGGGGATGATTATAGAATGAATGCCGGTCTCCAAAAAAAGATCAAACCCAGGGCAAACGCTTTCATCGGCCTCGCCATTTTTCTTTACAGGTCATAATTTAAAGCCAATGTTCGGTGGACAGAACGTTTTGGAAATAGCGTTTTAAGCCAGCTTTTCATGGGAGCAATATGCTAAGCTGCTAACGTTTACATTTGCACAAATGCTGTAAGTGGAAACATTGCTAAATAAATTTGAAGAAGGCCAGGTACTGCTGATTGATAAAGAAATCGACTGGACCTCGTTTGATGTGGTACGGAAAATCCGCTCACTGATCAGGATAAAAAAAGTTGGTCATGCCGGAACGCTTGATCCCTTAGCATCGGGTTTGTTGATTGTATGTACCGGAAAGTATACCAAAAGGATAAACGAATACATGGGTATGGAAAAAGAGTATACGGGCAGCATTACCCTCGGCGCCAGCACGCCCACCTACGACCTGGAAAGTGAGCCCACCGGCTTTGGCGATATCTCCTACCTTGATGAAGAAAAGATATACGATACCACTAAACAGTTCACCGGGGTCATCCAACAGGTACCACCGATCCATTCAGCAATAAAGCAAGCAGGCAAGCCGGTGTACCTGATGGCACGAAAAGGAGAAGACGTTATTCTTGAGCCGCGAACAGTTACGATACATCAGTTTGCCATCGAACGCATAGAACTGCCCAACGTTTACTTTAGGGTAGTTTGCGGCTCGGGAACTTATATTCGTAGCCTTGCAAATGACTATGGGAAAGCACTTGGCTGTGGTGGATACCTGAGTTCGCTCCGGCGCACAAGAATCGGAATTTTCAACGTTGACGATGCACAATTGGTGAGTGAGTTTCAGCAATCGTTGCTGTTGGAAAATCGCTAGAAGGGCAAGCCAATTCCCAACTGGATCGCGTAATTGTTTCTCCTGGCTGAAGGGATTGCAGGGTTTGGATTTTCGAGCTCACGATTGCGCCACGTAAAGTCAGCCAGGTTTAGCCAACCATTGTTTTCGCGTCGTGCCGGATCCTTCAACTTAAAGCCAAGGTCGACCCGAATAAGAAAATAATTAAAATCGAGCCTTACACCTGTACCTACCCCGATTGCGAGATCCTTTAAAAAACGATTGAATGTGAGCTTGCTTTCGGGATTGCTGACACTGTTCTTCAGATTCCAGATATTACCGATGTCGGCAAATAAAGCGCTGTTTACTTTTACGCCCCCGATGACGGTGATGGGAAAACGGTATTCAAGGTTTGTCTCCAGTTGTATGTCGCCAAACCTGTCGCGGAAAGAAGTAGAAGTATCACTGATCAACGACGAACCTAATCCGAGCTGGCGTACCTGCCAGGCACGCATGCTGTTCGGCCCCCCGGCAACAAACTGTTTAAAAAACGGGAGCGACTGGCCAAGGACCGGATCGTTGCTGTAATTATAACCAATACCTCCAAATACCCGGTAGGCGAATGCGGTTTTTCGAAACGGCCGCAATTGTCTGAACTCGCCTTCTGCCTTTAGATACCTATATACCTTGTTTAATCCCAGCAAAGCGCCTGCGATTCCTCCCGCTTCTTCACCAAACAGCCTGATGTAATTGGTAACGTCGGGATTAGCACTCCCTGGAAAAATTTTGTTATAGGTGAGGTTTTGACTAACAACATAACCGGTGTTAAAAGCGGTTCTGAGAAAAGGATTATCCACGAATGCCTTGGTTAGCAACCGCAGTGTGTCAAGGGTATAGAGTTCAACATTCAACAGCCGGTACGACCAGAGGTTTGTCTTTCGTTTCCATTCGTATCCCCATGAAGCAACAAGGGTTCTTAAGCGGTAAAAATTCCTGCGTTCCGTGTAACCTGCACTAAAACTTACGAGTGTTTTATAGTCGTCGAGCCGCTTAAGCCGGTTTAACCGGATAGGTGTGATGAACTGCGGTATACTAAAGGTGTGCGACAGACTTGCCTGAAGCGTTTGCAGTGGAATGGTATCCGAAAACGAGACTTCAACACCCGTCCTCAAAGCAGTACTTGACTGGATGGACTCTTTCCACACGTTCCTGTTCCGGATGGTTGTATTGTTACCGATACCCAACAGGTTACCGGTTGAGATGGTACCGCTGTTACGACTGACTTCGAAATCGCTGCCAAAAGAATATTTTTTTGCCGGCGTAAGTAAAAAATGAAAATCCAGCAGCGGCACCGTATCAAAGTAGGTTGCAGCAGTTGCCGTTTCATTCTCGCGTACCGTAACGCTGTCTACATGAGGTGTGCTTCTTACATCTACCTGGCTCCATGCGCCAAGTTGATTCAGAGAATTGACGGTCTTATAAAACTTTTCTTCGTTATACACCACTCCGCGCCTGAGATACGTATGCTCACGCAATGGTTTCATATGGCTATAACCCTCGTTTTGATGAGAGGTTATTTCGCGACGATTGAAGACAATACTGTAAGGCTTACTGATGACAGAGTCAGCCAGCTCATTGGCTCCTGTTTCGGGATAATAATGAATATTCCCGATGTAGAATTTTGTAAAGCTGTTTGAGTCGGCTGTGTTCTTTTGTTTGATAACAACATCGACTGTGGGATCGAGACGCCTTCGCTGGTTGGCTTCAGCAATGATCCGTGCCTGTTCGAACGGATCGAGAGTAAGTTGGAGCAAGGTAACGTCGGTGGTATCTATTTCGGCATACAGGTTTTCCCTGGTAAAATGAAAATAGCCGTTCTTCCGGAAAAGGGCAACCAGCCGGTCTAACTCCGAAGCAACAAGTTGTTTTGAAAACGGTTTATTACTGCCGAGTAACGACTGGCTGCTATTCTCCATGGCCAGTTTGCGAAGCTCAGGCTTCATCAGGGTATCAAAGGCGAATGAGTCGATCCGCAGGTTCCTGCCAAGCGTTATGTTCATTAATACCGTTTTGCGGATCTGGTCGCGTACCGTATCCGGTTCAACCGGCACCTCAGCGAACAGTGCATTGTAATAACCCTGGGAGTTAAGGTAAGAATTCATAAAGGCGATGCTGCGTACAACACCGGCACTATCATAAACAGGCGGATTGCGGATCACGGTTCTCACTCCAAGCTGGGTGATACTCTTTACCTTTATGCTGTCGTCCCAATAACCATCAAGCTCCGTTTGAAGGCGCTTTTTTTCGTCTTTTGAAGGAACACCCTGAACATTGATTTTATTTGCAAAAACGAAGGGAACATCGCGGGGATAGTTTTTTACAACTGTACACGAACCCAGTATCATCATAACCATCACAGCCGTTAGAATGGCATGAAATACAGGCCTTTGTGTAAACATATATATGTTATGCTGAGTAAAAATGAAGTCAAATATATTCAATCTTTATGCCACAAAAAACAGCGTGACCAGGAAGGGTTATTTATAGCAGAAGGCCCGAGGCTCGTAGCAGATCTGCTTTCAAGCGATATGGAGGTGGTAAACATTTATGGAACCGCGGCTTTCTTCGACGAATATCAGGTAAAAAACGGGGCCGTAAAAATCGTCAGCGCCGATGAACTATCGCGCATCAGCAACCTGCAAACGCCAAACCAGGTGGTTGCGATAGTAAAACAAAGGGAGCCATTAAACTTACCCGTTTTAACCGGAACGATAACCCTTGTGCTCGACGGCATACAGGATCCCGGCAATCTTGGCACCATCCTTCGCATTGCCGACTGGTTTGGCATAAAGCAGGTTATTGCAGGCCGCGATACCGCCGAGATCTACAACCCAAAAGTCGTACAGGCCAGCATGGGAAGCATATGCCGGGTGAATGTTTGGTACTACGATCTTTTGCAATGGTTACCAGGGGCCAATATGCCGGTATATGGGGCAGTGCTCGATGGTGAAAGTGTTTACCAGGTGAGCAAACCGGTTGCGGGGCTGCTGTTGATCGGCAATGAAGGCCGCGGCATTCATGAAGGGCTACAGCCATTTATCAGCAGGCCGGTGACCATCCCGCGGTTTGGCGGTGCAGAATCGCTTAACGCCGCTGTTGCAACAGGCATCATTTTATCGCATTTGGTTGGGGGATGATTAGCGAATTACGGATTGAGATCAGGTATTAAGGTATTTGGTATAGGGTATTAGGATAGGCGGATTACCGATTACGGATTTGGATTGAAGTTGAAGTCGACAAGTTGACTGGTTGATTATGTCTACCCTCAAATAGAGTTTACACATGTACAGGAAAGCAGATTCAAGTGCCTCCTTTGAAATACACCTCCGACAAGGTATTTCGAAACTTTTTGGACCCGGCTTGACCGTTTTCAATTGACATCGTTGCCCGTCCGCTGCGCCAGTCGGACGGGCGTCGCACTCTTGTACTGCTGTCTTTATTCAGCGTTAAGACTCGTGAACCCTTCCCAATACCTCAATACCAGATTACCCAAACCTTAAGTTCAATTGTAACCAGTTGGTTCACCCCATACCTCAATACCTCAATACCGCAATACCCAATACAATACCTTAATACCACAATACCCAATTCCTAACTTCAATTTTCAAACTGCAACAAAAAAGACGTTCCGGTACCCACAATTGATTGGACGGTAATACTGCCATGATGCAATAGCATGATCTGTTTGCAAAGGCTCAGGCCTATACCACTCCCTGTTTTACGCGTACTGAAAAAGGGAATAAATATTTTATCCATAACTTCTTCTTCCATGCCCATACCGTTGTCGCTTACTTTTACCACCGTTTTTTTTGTTGGCGACAAGTAGGCGGACAGCACGATACGTGCGTCAGATCGATCCTTTACCGCTTCAATGCTGTTTACCACCAGGTTTATCAGTACCTGTTCGACAAGATTCGTATCGGCATGTACAACGAGCGCCGTATCTTTTAACACGATCTCCATATCGATGTTCTTCTGGTCAAGCGTGGGTTGCATAAGCGTATGCAGGTTCTCAAAAAGGTCGCGAACAAAAACCTTTTTCAAATTTGGCGTAGTGATCTTATTCAGGTTCCGGTAGGTTTCAGCAAACTTCAATAAACCTTCACTCCGTCGTTTGATGGTTTCGATACCAAGTTCAAGGTCATCAACACTGCCGGTATCATTGCTTAGCTGCGGCATCGACTCTTTCAACCGGTGTCGCAACGTTTCTGCCAACGACGAAATTGGCGCAATGGAATTCATGATCTCATGGGTCATCACACTAAGTAGCTTTTGCCAGGCTTTTGATTCCGTTTCGTCGAGCGCTTCATCAACATTCTGGAAGGCAATGAGCTTATACTTTTCCCCGTCTGTCTGAAACGCGGTAGCAGATAACAGGATCTTAAATGATGAGCGTTCAAGCCGGGCTATACCGACCTTACTTTCTCCAGGTTTTAAAGCAATGATCTGACGGTGAAGTTCTTCGTCACGTTTGGCGAGCGAGTGTATCGTTTTAAGGTAGGGCAGCTGGAGCATTTTCTTCAACGACTCATTCATCCAAACTACCTCCCCCGTTTCCTTATACGAAAGAATGCCGGTATCCACCAGCTCAAGTATCTTTTGCAGGTACTGGTATTGCGTCTCCTTTTCTTTACTGATTACCCTAAAGGTGGTGTTGATGTCGTTGAAGCCCTTGCGTAACGACTTGAGCTCAGGGGCTGCATGTTTTACATCAAAGTTCCTGGAGAAGTCGCGGTAGTGGATCGACTCAATAAATTGTTCCAGCTCTTCATGTGCTCTTCGGTGAAAACGATAGAGCTCGAAAACCTGGTACGCCAGCAAGGGGCCAATCAGCACCACGTACACATATTTGGCCGCACTTAACAGGAAAGCCACCGCACACATACTTGCAAACAGCAGTATGATCCGGAGCAGGATCGGCCAGTAGAAGTCTTTTAAGTTCAACGGTATGGGTTTTAAACCAGGTTACAGACCCCGGGGAATGCTGCAATTAAATGTCGTATTTGCTCAGCCGGCGATACAATGCTGTACGGGTAAGTCCAAGCTCTTTTGCTGCCTTCGAAATGTTGCCACCATGTTTTTCAATTACCTTCAGAATGGTATTTTTCTCAATTGAACTCAGGTTCATTTCACGGGGCTCGTCATCAGCAGGTTTGGTGGTTTCAATCGGTGAAAAGATAATGTCTTTAGCCTGCAGCACATCATTGTCGGCCATGATCACTGCACGTTCTATGGTATATTGCAATTCTCTAACGTTACCGGGATAATGGTATTGCTGCAGCTTTTCAGTCGCGCTGCTTCCAAATTGGATACCCGGTTTCAGGTATTTATTGCAGTATATGCTGCTGAAGTGATTTGCCAGCAACAAAATGTCGCTGCCGCGCCGGCGTAAAGGCGGCACCATGATCTCCACCGTATTAATGCGGTAAACAAGGTCCTTTCGAAACCGGGTTTCATTAGCCAGTTCCTGCAATGGCATATTCGTGGCGCAGATCAGGCGAATGTCGACCGGCCTTGGCAGGTTGTCGCCGAGCCTCACTACCTGCCGGTTTTGCAATACACTCAGCAGCCGCGCCTGTTGTTGCAGGGCGATGTTGCCGATTTCATCAAGGAAAAGTGTGCCCCCGTTTGCATATTCAAAACGTCCTTCCCGGTCTTCGCGTGCATCGGTGAAGGCCCCTTTTTTATGTCCGAAAAGTTCGCTTTCGAAAAGGGAGTCGGTTAAGGCGCCCACATCCACTTTCACATAAGGCTTTTCTGCCCGCAAGGACTCCTGGTGTATGGCCTGTGCGATCAGATCTTTGCCGGTACCATTTTCGCCAAGAATAAGAATGTTTGCATCTGTCGGGGCGATCTTTGATATTTTGTAAAAGATCTCTTTCATTGGCTCCGACTGGCCCAATAAGCCCGTGCTGGCAATGCTCTGTTCGGCAGAACTTGCCCCGGCCTTTTGTTTACTCTTGTCTTTTTTTAACAGTGCCTCTTTGATGATGGCGATCAGTTTCTCATTGTGCCAGGGTTTTACCACGAAATCCGAAGCACCTTCTTTGAGCGAACGTATGGCGAGGTCGATGTCGCCGTAAGCCGTAATCATGATCACTGCAGCATCCGACTTTAGTTCCTTGATCTTCCTGAGCCAGAATAACCCTTCGTTGCCAGTGTTGATCGAACTGGTAAAGTTCATATCCAACATGATCACGTCGAACGATTGCCTGGCAAGTATCGACCGGATATGCTCAGGATTCTTCTCCGTAAGCACCTCCTTTACTTCCGTTTTCAACAATAGCCTCACCGCCGTTAGCACGTCGGTATCGTCGTCAATCACCAGTATCGAGGCATTCTTTAATTGCACTCTCGTATATTTATTTCTGAAAATTTTTGATACCTTGATTGCCTTAACCCCTCACGCTAAAACAGCATCGGCCTGACATGTTCCGCCACCCAGGCAGGCAATTTAAAACTGTATTCATCACATTGAACCCACCCCTTTGCGAAGGCTTATCAGCAGTCGCGCTGCAACTCCGGGTCGACCCGTACTACAGGGAATGAACCCAGGTTTGACTACAATGATACCAATAATGCAAGGCCATGGCAATTAATTTTTTACGTTGAAAACTATAGATTGAGAGCTGTATCGAAAGCGGACACTTTTTGTCGTGCTAGCGAACACATGCTCCAGCACAATAGCCCTAATACGCTGTCAATCAGCAAGCTGAAGACTGGCACATTATTCATAACCATAGTATGCTGACATAAAAAGGCGCAAGACGGCGTCCTTCATCACGAACAAAAATTTATCAGGTGGACCGGCAAATACAAAAAAAGAAGTGGAGCAGGAAAAGGATCCTTACCATCGTTGGCATAGTCGCCATTGTCGCACTGATTACATTTAGTTTCGTAATGACCTCTGGCAAGAGCAGGCTTAATGTAGATACAGAACGGATCACCGTATCCGAGATCTCAAAAGGTTCGTTCCAGGAATTTATTCCCGTGAATGGTGTCGTATTACCGGTGACGACCATCTACCTCGATGCCGTTGAAGGTGGTAGGGTTGAAGAAAAATTTGTCGAAGATGGTGCTATGATGGTTAAGGGTCAACCCATACTCAGGCTGGCAAATACCGATCTCGAACTGAGCCTTTCAAACCAGGAAACAGCCGTCTTCAATGTACTTACTCAAATGCAGGACACCCGAAATAATGCCGATCAAAACACCATCAGGCAATTGAACCAGATGGCCGACGTGGAAAATGCGCTGGTGGAAGCAGAACGTATTTACAAACTGAATAAACACCTCTACGAAGAAAAGGCAATCGGCTTGCAGGAATTCAAAGCATCAGAGAACAACTACACCTATCAGCAACGTCGTAAAAAGCTCACCCAGGAAACACTTGATAAAGACGCAACAGGAAGTAAAATGCAGATACGTCAGGCCAGGGAATCGTATTCGCGTATGCAAAATGCACTTGCACTGATGAGGAGAAAAGTTGGCGACCTGATTGTTCGGGCGCCGGTTGACGGTCAGCTTACGTCGCTTGATGCTGAGATCGGCCAATCGAAGAATAAAGGCGAACGCCTCGGGCAATTGGACGTCACCAGCGGATTTAAAATACGTGCCGATATCGATGAACATTATATTTCACGCATATTCACCGGCTTATTGGGCGAGTTTACGCTCGGCAGCAAAACGTATAAATTGAAGATCACGAAAGTATACACCCAGGTAACAGCCGGGCGGTTCCAGGTTGACATGGCTTTTACCGATGCTGTTCCTTCAGGCATTCGACGTGGACAAACACTGCAGATACGCCTGGCGCTTGGCGATGAAACGCAGGCAGTATTGCTTGCGAAAGGTGGTTTCTTCCAGCAAACAGGCGGCAACTGGATCTTTAAGGTTTCTGATAATGGCGACATTGCCTACAAGACCGACATCCAGCTTGGCAGGCAAAACCCCGACTATTACGAGGTGATCAGCGGACTTAAACCGGGTGATAAAGTTGTCACCTCCAGCTACGAAAACTATGGCAACATGCAGGAACTGGTACTTAAAAAGCCATAATGTACCAAACGGCCGTAACATACTCACAACCTTTAAGCTATCGTCATGAAAAAAACTCTACCCCTCATAATACTCATCGTCTGCTGCGTTGGTGCCTGGCAGATCACCGATGTAAAAAACGCCAGTTGCAAATACCGGAAAAGCGTAGCTGAGGCCGTGAGTAAAGATGTTCGCGTGCCCGCAGTACCGGTGGTGTTTCATCCACTTCGCTTATTAAACCAAACCTTTTACCAGTAAATTAGCAAAGCTCTTTAAAAAATTTACTACATGATCAGCATCAAAGAACTTGAAAAAGTCTACCGGACCGAAGACGTTGAAACTGTTGCCTTGAATAAACTCACGTTTGAGGTAAAAGAGGGAGAATTTGTGGCGGTGATGGGACCATCGGGCTGCGGTAAGTCTACCCTGCTCAACATCGTTGGACTACTCGACGATCCCGACAATGGCAGCTTTCTTTTTAACGGTATCGAGGTATCGCATTACAATGAACGCAAGAGGGCTGACTTGCGAAAAAGGAACATTGGATTTGTTTTCCAAAGCTTCAACCTCATCGATGAACTCACCGTTTTTGAGAACGTGGAACTTCCGCTGATTTACCTCGGGGTTAAAACAGATGAAAGAAAAAAAAGGGTCGAAAGCGTGCTCGACAAGATGCAGATCATGCATCGCCGGAATCATTATCCTCAACAACTTTCGGGTGGACAGCAGCAGCGCGTAGCGGTTGCCAGGGCTGTGGTCAATAATCCAAAACTTATTCTCGCCGATGAGCCTACGGGTAACCTCGACTCCGCAAATGGCAATGAGGTAATGGCCCTGCTAACTGATCTGAATGAACACGGCACAACCATCATAATGGTTACTCACTCAGAGCACGATGCACGCTACAGTCACCGCATCATAAGGATGCTCGATGGACAAACAGTTACAGAAAATATCCTCATGTAGCGGGAAAGCTGCACGAAACCGGTCACACAACAAGCCCGCGTTGTTCACCCAATACCTATCGGATCTGTGACGATCAATCCTGCTGCGGATTTTAAAGGCTGGTATTCAAAACCCGGAAAAGCAGTTAAGAACAGAATAATAAATGGCGTCTAAACAGAACCACCTTTCAATAGCGGCACGTCATGGCTGGAAGACGACAGCACAGATCAGGTAGAAATTTTTCATGCAACATCATGGCATTTACAACACACAAATCGCACGACTTCAAATTATGATTGAACTACAACATTTATCTAAATGGCATATGCAGGCCGGCCGGCCAAACTTTGTGTTGAAAGACGTCAACCTCAAGGTTGCTGAAGGCGAATTTATTTCCATCATGGGACCTTCAGGTTCCGGCAAGTCCACTTTGTTAAATATCATCGGCATGCTCGATGAACCATCAGAAGGTGAATACCTTTTTATGAATGAGTCAGTTGCCAAATTAAAAGAAAAGCAACGGTCGCAGTTGTATAAACGCTATATCGGTTTTGTTTTCCAGGCCTATCACCTGATTGATGAACTGACCGTTTATGAAAATATTGAAACGCCTTTGCTCTACCAGGACGTGAAGGGATCAGAGCGTAAGGCTATGGTTGCCGACATGCTTGACCGGTTCCAGATCGTGGGGAAAAAAGACCTTTATCCATCACAGTTATCCGGCGGGCAACAGCAGCTGGTAGGGATTGCCAGAGCGTTGATTGCAAAACCAAAACTGATACTTGCTGATGAACCAACAGGCAACCTTAACTCAAAGCAGGGAGAGGAGATCATGGAACTGTTTACGCAAGTCAACCAGGAAGGCGTAACAGTCATCCAGGTCACCCATTCAGAAAAAAATGCGGCGTACGGCTCGCGGATCATACAATTGCTGGACGGAAGAATTGAACATGCCTCGTACGCTTAAAAAGATAGAAATGCAATTACTCTACAGGATAACGGTTTGGCTACTGATTACCGCGCCTACGATAGCTTATGCGCAGGACAGCACCGTGCACAGGATTACTTTAAAACAAAGCGTCGAAAAAGCACTGGCAAATAACCTCCAGGTTCAACAAAGCAAACTTCAGAATGAAACTTCCACCGTACAACTCAAACAGGCAAAGGCGAATGCTTTCCCCGACCTGTTTAGCAATCTCGGGCATGGGCTAAACCAGGGCAGAAGTATTGACCCTTTTACCAATAGCTATATCAATCAACAGGTGTCGTATGCAAGCTATAACCTGAGCTCTTCTGTTATCCTTTTCAACGGCTTCCAACTAAAAAATGCAATCAGGCTTAGCTCATTCAATAACCAGGCGGCAGCGATGGACATACAGCAGACAAAAGACAACGTAATGCTTAACGTCATCCTTGCTTATGTGCAAATGCTCAACAATGCGGAACAAGTGATACAGGCGCGTAACCAGGAAGCAGTAACGCGCAAACAGATGGAGCGGCTTGAAACGCTGAATAATGCAGGTGCAATTACACCGGTATTGCTGTACGATCTGAAAGGGCAATTGGCTAACGATGAGCTCGCCATTGTAAACAGTGCCAATGAACTCAATGCGGCAAGGCTGACCCTTTGCCAGCTGATGAATATACCATACGATAAAGACCTGCAGGTACAACCTTTTACGACGATTAATGAAGAATTGGTTTACGACAATGATGTACCCGCACGGGTGTACGAAGCCGCTGAAAAACAGCTGGCGTTGATCAAAGCTGCCGAATACCGCAAACGTAGTGCATTGGCTAATATCAGGATTGCAAAAGGAAGTTTTCTGCCAACCGTTGCACTTAGTGGTTCTATTAATACCAATTATTCGAATGCTGCAAGACGCGATATTCCGCTGGGTATTATAGATGTTGCAACAGGCGACTATATCAACGTAAATGGAAGCAAAGTTCCCGTGATGACACAACGGACCAATTTTGACATTCGCAAGATCCCTTATACCGACCAGTTTAAAAACAACTACAGTACTTCGTTATACCTGAGTGTTCGTGTACCGATACTCAATGGTTTTCGTGCACGCAACCGGCTATCGCTCGCAAAGATTGACCTTGCGAATGCTTCCGTCGTGGAACAGGCCACGCGCACACAATTGAACCAGCAGGTTGAACAGGCTTTTTTCCAGTTAAACGCGGCAAGAGAACGCTACAAAACATTGCAACGCCAGGTTGAAGATTTCAATGAGTCGTTTCGTATCGCAGAAGTAAGGTTTAATGCGGGCGTTCTTACACAGGTGGATTACCTGATTGCAAAAAACAACGTCGACAGGTCGAAGATCAACCTGATATCGGCAAAATATGATTGCATATTCAGGTCGCAGATACTCGACTATTATAGGGGGAAACTCGTGCTTTGATCACCACAAAAAAAAAGGGCCAGGATAGAAATCCAGCCCCGTTTTAATCCAATATTCTATGAAAAACCACTAGTATAGACGTTAGTGGAAAACAAAGGGTTGCAAAAGAAAACATATAAGTTTTCACCTTGCCTTATACGAAGCAAATTTGCTCAACTATCGCGCGCAGGAACACAGAGCTATGAAGAAGACGGCGTTGATGCTTCCCGTATAAGGGGCGCCGTGAGCTCGATCACGCCGATGAGCACAGATATAGTCTGAAGATCTAGTGATTTGTTTTAGAGAACCAAGCCCACAGCTTACGTGGATGAACACAGTTGTTTTTTGAAACATCTAACGGCATTTTGTTGCCTCAGAAAAACGATCCGGAACAACTTCTATTACAGGTATTCATCTGTGCCATTCTGTGGTATTGTGAGCCACTCCCCTTTTAGAGTGAGCAAACAATCAAAAACTGGTTGTTGTCATTTTCGGAATGCTCCGCGACGTAATTCCCTCCACTTTGTCGGCCGCGAAACTCTGTACATTTTTAAGCACGAAGCGTGATGTCTTTGTAGCCTGCTGCGCTTTAACATTAAACAGTTCTATTCCCTTTACATCATCGAGTATAAAAGCAGGCCTGGTCTCTTTACCAAGAAAGCTGATCTCGATATTATTCATCTGGATATTGCGGGCATGCCTTACGAAGAATCCATAGGCCGGCATTACTCCAAACTTTTGTGGTTCAGGATAAGCCTTTTCATACTCAGGAACCGTGGTTTGAATTCTCGCAGCAGGAGAGTCGATCTGGCGATAATAGATGCGAATATTATTAAATTTAACGTCCTCTATATCATGGCCGGGCAGGCCGGAAATCAGCGATGAAAAATGTGAATCCGCATTATGCACCATGATGTTGCTGATCAATACGCGTCGCAATGCACCGATCTGCATTCCTGACGGTCCGCGCATACGACCTCCAAGCCGAAGGAAAAATGGTGAGTTTACAATGTCGCGCATAGTGATGTTGCTGATGGTAATATCTTCCAGCAAAGCACCATCAACCGTCTCCAATGCGAGCCCACGGCAGTAATCAAATACACAGTTGCTGATGGTAATGTTCTTAAATCCGCCATTTGATTCGGTGCCGAATTTAATCCGGCCCGTCGGTCCTTCCTGGTCGGGCACCTGGTTAAATTCTTTCCGTTGGTAGGTTCCGTTGATAAACGTTCCGAGGTCGTAACCGCTAACCTGGCAGTTGGTGATGGTTACATTTTGCGTTGGCCTGGCCATGTTCAGCGCATAAGAGCTCTTAAGACAGATCGCGTCGTCATAAGGAGAGTTTACCGTGCAGTTTGAGATCCGCACATTTTGGCAGCAATCGATATCCATCCCGTCGCGGTTGGTATCCATCTTCAGGTTGTCAATCGTAAGATTGTCAACACCGGTTGCAAGTATACCAAAGTGACCGCCATAGGTGATGGTGAAATCTTTAAGAATTACATTTCGGCACAACTTTAATGCAATAGCCTTATTGGCACCTCCGGGGTACATATAGGGAGCCGCATTGATGCCTCTTCTCTCCCAGCCTTCGCTGCGGGTAAAGCCACGACTCAGTCCTTTGCCGAAAATGGTTCCGGGCCCAAGTATGGAAATGTTTTCGAGGTTCTCGCCCCAGATCAGGCTATTGTGCCAATGGCTGTGACCAAAATCCTGGAAACTGTTACCGGCGCCGGGTTCTGGCTCATCGTACCTGCCACCGTGGGTGGAGTCTGCGGCCTGCAACACACAACCCTGGTCGAGGTAAAGAGATATGTTGCTTTGAAGGTGAATGGAATAACTGATATAAGTTCCGGCTGGAAAAAACACCGTTCCACCACCCGTTTTTGCTGCGGCGGCAATGGCATCATTGATCGCTTTGGTATCATTGGTTTTGCCGTTTCCAACGGCACCAAACGACCTTATATTTACCAACTGCATCGGCTGCTGCGCACCACATACAACCGTAGTCACCATAAATACCAAAACGAAAACTCCTGATTTAAACTTCATATACTCCATTAAACGTTGTTAAAAAATTGTGCAACAAACTCCAGTCTATCCGTTCAACCCGTGCTATCCGTGTGCTATAAACCCAGCTAATCTTTCCAAACTACAACATCCGCTGTCTTCAGCGCCTTACTGCCTACAAGTATTTTTGAACCTGCCTTTACCGGAACGTTAAATGGCTTTTCTCCATAATTCACACCCACCCAAAAACCGTCACGCCAATCGATCATCACTCCGTCGGGATAATTTTCGGTTGCAATGCCCGCCTGCTGGTAGACCCTTTGGAGTACGGCCTTTTCAAGTGCACCATCATCGGTATCCGGACCAATATAGGTTACCGTCCCTTTTCCGAGTTTATGCGAGACCACTGCAGCGCTGCCAGCATAATACTGGTTGGTGTAGGTTGCCCAAACGGATGTGCCCTGCATTGGCTCTATGATGTCGGCCCAGTTGTTCCAGCGGTAGTTCTGGTTACCAAGTTTGATTGTTCCCTGCACACTATCCGGCAACAGGTCATAAAAAGAAACCTTCGCCCCGATCAATTCATAAATAGGTTCGGCCCATTTCATTTCCCACAGTTTACCCGTGCGATCTTTCTGAGCGGTGCGTGATGATAATACGAGGTGGCCTCCATTTTGAACATAGGTCTTCCACCGGTCCACCAGCTTTGCATCGAGAAGTTGATATGCGGGTGCAACCATCACCGGGTACTTCGAAAAATCTTTGTCTTCAGTGATCACATCAACCGGCGCCCCCAACTGTTTTAGGCCA
>JASLBT010000153.1 GCA_030146445.1 Segetibacter sp.
GCAGCACTTCAGCCCCTTTCGTAGAAAGCAAATGTTGCAGGCATTCCAATGTGCGCTGGAAGTACTTTCCTATCCTGATTGACAGCCCCACACCATCGAGCCATTTTCTCAGCAGGATGTTTGGACTCTCTTTGAAAACATCACCTCCTTTGATATGCTGGTAAACAGGAATTAGCAGGGCATGTTTGACGTACAAACCCACCAGATTGCATTCTAAATCCGCAGACGCGTTCAGTCCGCATCCCAACTGGCGCCGGTTTTGGTAAATTGATTGAGATAGTAGGTCTGAGCCATTCTTCAACAACGCCCGCGTTTCCTTATACAACTTTATCGTAATTTTCCACTCGTTGTTACCCCTAAAATCATTGCCCTGTTATGTTGAATAAACGAATGCTTGCCGGTACTAACGCGCTGATGCTGCGGTTTACATTTGGATGTTTGTTGTTTTGTGCTCCTGTTACCCAGTTCGCCCAGTCGTGGAAAGAGCTTGCGCAAAGGCCATCAGTTTTAAACCTGGAACAGGGTTTTATTCCGTTTCAATCGTCGTCGTTCAGTGGTCAGTTGATAAGGTCCTCCCAGACACTCTCCGCGTTGCATCCAAACTCCGATACCGCGTTCGACTTTACCCCCGGCGACCGGCTGAAAGCCCGCAGCATAAAGGGCATGTATCACCTGGGCGACCTGAACCTGCGCATTCGCCTGGGGGAATCGAAAGATTGGAAGTACTTCTCGACCGCTACTGACCGCAAGCCCGTCACTGCTTTGCCCGTAAGCGGTATGGTGCTGGCTGCCGCTGACCTGTCGAACACCTTGCCGGCCGATATTCCCATCAATGTTAAACGATATTGGCAACTTGAAAAAGGGCAGCTTTTACTCCGTTTTGAACTGGCAAACCATTCTAGCCAGGCTGTCGAAATTGGCTCGCTGGGTATACCGTTGATCTTTAACAATATCCTGGAAGGAAATACATTGATACAGGCGCATGCAAAAAACGTCCTGTACGATCCCTACATTGGCCAGGACGCTGGTTACCTGCAGGTGACCCGGCTGCATGGTCGCGACTCCTCGCTGTTGGTGCTCCCTTACAGCAAAACTCCTTTCGAAGCATACAATCCCTTAAACGACGACCTGACGCCCAGGGGTATTGCGTTCGAAGGTTTTTATGAATGGATGGTTTGCAGTAAGGCCTATGCAGAAAGTGAATGGAAAACTGCAGAACCATGGAATCAACCCACTTCTGTTATCGTCAAGCCTGGAGAGACCAGGACTTATGGGCTTCGCTTTGTGCTTGCAGGTCCGCCGGCAACTATTGAAAAAACCCTGGTGCAGAACAGCCGTCCTGTTGCTGTTGGCATACCGGGATATGTATTGCCACAGGATGTAAATGGCAGCTTGTTTATCAATTACAAAAGCAAAGTGAAAAATGTTACCGTGGAGCCTGCAGGAGCATTGACAATAGGTGTCGCGCAAACAGTAAAAAATGGTTGGAAATCATATGCAGTGAAAGGGGCAAAATGGGGTAGGGCCAGGGTGACGATCCGTTATGAAGACGGGCTGGTACAGACGGTCCATTATAAAGTGATCAAACCTGAAAGGGAAACCGTTGCTGATTATGGCAACTTTTCGCTGACCAGGCAATGGTTCGAAAAAGATGGTGACCTCTTCGGCCGCAGCCCTTCTGTGATCACCTACGACAACGAAAAAAAACAGCAGGTGGTGGAAGACCCCCGGGCCTGGGTGTCGGGTCTGAGCGATGAAGGAGGTGCCGGAAGCTGGCTCGGTGCAGTGATGAAACAATCAGTACTGCCCAACAAAGCGGAGATAGACAAACTGCAACGATTTATTGATGAAACAATGTGGGGCCGCATACAGGTTTCGGAAGGACCAACAAAGTTTGGTGTACGCAAAAGCCTCTTCTATTACGAACCCGACTCTTTACCTGAGGGCACCTATAAAAATCCGGTGAACTTAAAGCAGTGGACGTTCTGGCGAAAGCAACAAGCCAACTCTCTTGGCCGGTCTTATAATTACCCGCATGTAGCGGCTGCCCATTGGGTCATGTACCGGCTTGCCCGCAACCATAATGGCCTGGTTACCGCCCGCCAATGGGACTGGTACCTGGCGAATGCATACGAGACCGCGATGGCAATGGTGCGCCTCGCGCCTCAGTATGCCGAGTTCGGGCAAATGGAAGGAACCATCTTTTACCTCGTGCTCAAAGACCTCAAAACCGAAGGCAAAAGCGAGATGTCGGCAGCACTGGAGGCGGCAATGAAAAAGCGCATGGTTCACTGGGCTTCGCTGCCTTACCCGTTTGGCAGTGAAATGCCCTGGGATTCCACTGGCCAGGAAGAAGTCTATATCTGGTCGCTGTTTTTTGGTTATGATGAAAAGGCAGCGGTCACACTCGACGCCATACTCGCTTACATGCCGACTCTGCCACACTGGGCCTATAATGGCAATGCACGCCGCTATTGGGACTTTCTATATGCCGGAGGTTTGCGGCGCATTGAGCGGATGATCCATCACTATGGTTCGCCGCTGAATGCTATACCCGTATTGACCGAATACCGCCGGAAGCCGGATGATTTCTACCTGTTGCGGGTTGGTTACGGAGGTGTGCTTGGTGCACTCTCCAACATCACCGAAGAAGGATTTGCACCCTGTGCTTTTCACAGCTATCCTTCTGCCTTAAAGAACGATCCCTTGTCGGGTGATTATGGCTCCGGCTTTTTCGGCTATGCCATCAACTCGGCCACCTACCTGGTGTCGCACCCGGATTTTGGATGGCAGGCGTTCGGTGGCAATGTAAATAGGAAAGACAAGTGGATAGCAGTTTCGCCGACCACAGCCGGCAGGAGATCTGTATATGTGGCACCTGCGGGACTTTGGGTGAACCTTAAAGCCGGGCAAATAAATAAATTATCTTACCAGCCGTCCACCGGTCTGATTAAAATTCAGCTTGATCCGGCGGATCAATATACGCCGAAAGCTTTTATG
>JASLBT010000168.1 GCA_030146445.1 Segetibacter sp.
CTACTTTGCCGCCCCTTTGTAATGATTAATTCAACCATCCTCGCGTAAGGCTCAGAGGATTCTCCCCTTTGTACGGGTCGGCCCAGTCACGGTTTGCGGTACAAGTGAGTGACATTGTGTCCTGCAAAGCTATTGATTAGATGATAGAGTTCTTATTTAGAATGGCCTATCGATAGGGTTGATCAGACAATGCTATCAAACCACGCTGAGGTGCTTTTCCTTAAGGGGAGAGGTGCTGAACGTCGGCGTTAAGGTATGTGTAAGTGAGTTGAACGAAAGTGAACCTTTGATGAGGTATCGGAAACTTGCAAGTTTACATCAAAATCAACCTTCTGTCACGGGTTGTTAAGAGTGTAGCGGATATAAACTGATACTGGCTACATGGTGTACGGTATAGAAAAGGCAAGACGCTTACACAGGCTAATCAATGGAACAGGAGAACCTGCTAATGCCAGGCTTTTGCAAATAGGTAAAGTCGCCGTAGAACCCAAAGTTGAAAGCGTACGAAAGCAAGGCGGGTGAAAAGGTACAAGTAACCAAAACTACAAGTCCGAAAGTAGCCGATGAGCGTTAAGCAGGGGCGGACAGGTTCGTAGTAGTGTTGAAGTCCGATGAAAGTCGGAAAGAGCGAAGGGACCTGACCAGTCGGGTAAAATCAATTGAAACAACCTTTTTTAGGGAAAGACTTTGAAAGATGGAACCAGAAGTAAAGAAAGAAGATGGCCGATACGCCATTAGCCTCACACAGGTAAGGGAAGCGTGTTTAAAAGTAAGAAGCAACAGAGGTGCCGGAGGAGTAGACGGGATGACATGGGAAGAGTTCGATAAGCATCCGGGGGAACTGTTATACAAACTGTGGAACCGGATGAGCAGCGGCAGTTACATGCCACAACCAACGCGGGAGGTTCAGATACAAAAGGCTGATGGAGGGATCAGGAAGCTGGGTATACCTGTCTTGCTGGACCGCATAGCACAACAAGTTGTGGTGAGCATTGTGGAGCCTGCAGCAGAGAAAGAATTCTTGCCTGATTCCTATGGCTATCGACCTGGTCGCGGCGCACATGATGCCATTAAACAGTGTAGAGAACGATGTTTTATATATGGGTGGGTGGTAGATCTGGATATTAAAGGGTTCTTTGATAACATTGACCATGAACTGTTGATCAAAGCGGTGGAGCGATTTACGACTGAGAAGTGGATACTGATGTATGTCAAGCGATGGCTAAATACGAGCACAATCAAAGCAGATGGAGGAATAGAAAAGCGAACAAAGGGCACACCGCAAGGTGGAGTAATCAGCCCGTTGTTAGCTAATATGTTTCTACACTTTGTCTTTGACAAGTGGATGCAACTATACTATCAGGACAACCCCTTTGAAAGATATGCTGACGATATAATAATCCATTGCCGTAGTCTCAAAGAAGCGGAAGATATATTAGAAGCAGTAAACAGGCGAATGGAAAAGTGTGGATTATCTCTGCATCCTGAGAAAACAAGGATTGTAAAGTGTCAGAAATGGGGGAGCGATGATGAGCATCCGTATAAAAGCTTCGACTTTTTGGGATACCGTTTCAAGCCGCGCAAAGCACAAACAAAAGATGGAAGGATCATAGGAACGTTTACACCGGGGATCAGCAGCAAGTCAATAAAGAAAATACGCACCTACATCAGAGAGAGCAGAGTATTTAAACACACCAGTAAGATGATCATGGAAATAGCCGGGGATCTGCAGCCAAGGATCAGGGGATGGATAAACTACTACGGCAAGTTCAGGGGATCTGAGTTGCACAAGGTGTTTACCCCCATGAACCGTCAGATCGGCAAGTTGTATGCAAAGAAATATAAATGCGGATACCTGGAAGCTGTTGAGCAGCTGAAACGTATAGCTCAAAACCATTGTTATATATTCTACCACTGGTACAAGGGCTATACATCTTTCTGAAACTTACAAAGACTGGTAAGAGCCGTATGACGGGAGACTGTCACGTACGGTTCTGTGAGAGGGTGAAGCTGAAATGCCTCGCCCTACTCGGCCAACGATGTTCCACAACATACCAACTGCCGGTCACCAAAAATCTCCATACGAACAACATGTACAAGCCGGAGCTTTTATTCGTGTATAATGCCGGGAGCGGATTGTTCGACTCGCTGACCGACTTCGCGCATAAGATTATCGCGCCCTCCACCTACCAGTGCCACTTATGTGCCCTAACATACGGCAACTTTGCAATGAAGCAACAATGGAAAGAGTTTATTGAATCCCTACAGGTTGGCGTAACTTTTTTGCATAAGGATGTATTTCAGCGGGTGTACCACTCCGCCGCTGCTCTTCCGGCCGTTTTCTCATGTACTGAAAAATCCATTGATCTGTTCCTGAGCAGGGAGCAAATAAATCAATGTCGGACGCTCAACGAATTACAGGCACTGCTTTTATCAGAATTATCAAAGCATGATCAGCATCATCATACCAACCTACAATGAAGCCGACCAGATAGGCATCACCATTGGTGCGGTACTCGCCACTACAGGAAATGAGCAGGTCGAAATCATCGTTGTTGATGGCGGCAGTTCAGACGCAACCATCGACATTGCAAAACAATTTGGCGCAGGAACCTTGATCAGCGATCGAAAGGGCAGGGGGGCGCAAATGAATATAGGTGCTGCCGCTGCAAATGGAGAGGTCTTGTATTTTTTACATGCAGACAGTATTCCACCACCGAACTATATACGTTACATTAATGAAGCAGTCGACGGGGGAGCAATCAGCGGGTGTTTCAGGTTGCAGTTCGACTATAATCACTGGTTTCTTAAGGCGAACTGCTGGTTTACCCGTTTCAATGTAAATGCTGTCAGGTTTGGCGATCAGAGCCTCTTCGTTATGAAAGCCGTTTTTCTGAAATCCGGTGGGTTCCGGGAGGACCTTGTTGTGATGGAGGACCAGGAGATCGTCGGCCGTATAAAAAAGTTTGGAAGATTCAAGGTGATGAATGCAGCCGTAACCACTTCGGCAAGAAAATACCACGACAATGGCATATATAACATGCAGGTGATCTTTTTCAGGATATGGTTGTTGTACTACCTCGGTTATTCACAGGAAAACCTTGTGAAACTCTATAAATCACTGATCAGAAAGCATAAACTTTAAGCTGCATGAAACCAAACGACGACAGTGCAAAGCTTCCCCCGGAAGAACGGCCATTCAGGGTACTGATTATCTCGGGTTCGCAAAGAAGGCAATACAATTGCCCGGGTGTGGATGGCAAATCGAGAACCCTGATGTTGAAGATGGCGGAAATGCTGCCACAGGAATGGGAAATCGACTACGAAGACCTTGGTAATGTTTACAGCCGTACCCAGATCCGCAGTTGTAATGCCTGTGTGTCTACCTCAATGGCGCTGTGTGTATGGCCATGTAATTGTTACGAAAAGGGAAGCTTTATGGAAAAGGACCTGATGTGGGAGATGGACCTTTATGCCCGCCTGGACATGGCCGACGCATGGGCCATTATAGGTCCGATCAATTGGTACTCACCCAGCAGTAATTTGAAACTGATGTTCGACCGGCTCGTATGTATGAATGGCGGAAATCCTGATGAGCAGCTGATCGACCATAAAGATCCGGAAAAAGCAATGGCGCTGGAAAAGACAGCATTATGGGAGCAATTAAGCGTTAACCACCTGGAAGGGAGAACCGCGGCGTTCTTTTGCTATGGTGATGAGGGTGGGGATGAGATGGACGAAGATGGCAGGCCAAAGATCCTGAAGCACAAAAGATACTTTGCACCTGAACAGGAGCCGTTTGAAAATGAACGCGACGCATATGCGCCGTTGGTATGGCAATGCAGGTATGGTGGAGTTGAAGTGCCCGACCAGCTTTGGGCGCATTGCACGAGTGGTAAAGGGCGAAAGTACAGCGAAAACCAGGCGGAACATATGATTGCCGAGGACCCGTTTATGCAATCATTCAATAAGTGGGTAAATGATTTTGCCGGGTTTGTAAACCAGAAGGGCAAGGTGACCCCGGGTAAACACCGGGCTTATGGTTTCAAGCGACAAACCAACCTATGGAAAGAAGCCAGGACCGGTATTCGTTCATGGATGTTGAGGTTCGGATTCACACCTGAAAATTCTTCACCTGAAAAACAAAAAGAACTCGGCCTAAATCAAGACGTAACGTTACACCCTGCAAAAAGTGAAGGCGAGAAATTACGGGATTAGTCTGTTGTTATTGAGCTATCTCGGGCGCCTTCGACCTGCGGTTTTCTACTCAGTAACCTTAACTAAAGACTGCTTAATAAGATGTTGTTTACCATCAATCAGGTCCTAGTGACACCTTAACTGATGAAAATAATCAAACGCATATTCGACCAGAGGGGAACACCTGTTTTAACCGCGGTTTTTCTCACCTTGTTTATCCTGGAGGGTAAGAGGGCACTGCGCAGGCGAAAACAGCCGCGCTCGGAAAGGATAGTTGTAAATGCACTCGTTTCCATTCCCGCCTTTACACTGTTAAGGTTTTTGTTTTTGCCCCTGATGGTCAAACTTGCGATGAGGAGCGCTAAACTGGGCTGGGGATTAAACCACCTGTACCGCGCACCTGGCGTTGTCAAGGGTATCTTTGCCTTTCTGCTGTTAGACTATACCAATTACTTGTGGCATATTCTAAATCATAAGCTGCCGCTCCTTTGGCGTTTTCACGTCGTTCACCATTCCGACCCCGATCTCGATGTAAGCACAGCATTGCGTTTTCATTTCGGCGAGCTCATTGGTTCGGTGTTCTATCGGGGATTGTTTGTGTTCGCATCAGGCGCAACCCCGTTTACCGTACTCTTTTATGAAGTGATGTTCGAAACAGCTACGCAGTTTCACCACAGCAACTGGAAACTTCCTTATCGACTGGAGCAACAACTGAACAAGGTGTTTGTAACCCCGCGGATGCATGGCATTCATCACTCGATTGTCCGGCGGGAAACCGACAGCAACTATTCGGTGATCTTTTCCTTTTGGGACCGTTTGCACAACACTGCAGTGCTAAATGTTTCGCAAAGTTCGATTGTTACCGGGGTTGAAACTTACTCTGATATCGATGAGCTCACGGTGAGCTATTTGCTCAAGCTACCGTTCACAACCATACGGAGGTTGCCGAACGATAATTCAAAAAGCCCGGGCAGTTTTCAACAGCCCCCGAATTTCCTTTCAGAATAGAGGTGGTTCAACGGGCATATGGGGGCGAGTAACCCTGATTTATCTCAACACGTTCGTATTAGAGACTATTACCTAAACATTTAAGTTCTCGTGAATATTTACTTGATCTTTAGTTACTTGTATAGTTTATATCCCTTAAAATACCCGGCATTTTGATTGGTAGAAACTTGATGGCCTGAATACCGCCCGCTACTCCTACACCAGATCACCTGCGCAAGTCGGTATTCAAACCCATGACGGTGAAACACATCAATGGATCACCTGCCGGAGAAATAAAGGCTTTTACTTTCTTTTGAGGACAGGCAAAAATTATCCTTTCCGCGATGTTGGCCCCGCTGCTCAGGCAGACGCCGGCCTGCATGACGCGCGGTCGACCGGGTGCACTCACTTGTACCTGAGCCCATAGTGCAGCGAATAGTCGTTTTTCGTTGATAAACAATTTAATACACTCAAAAAACATTTATTGACACCTACTGGATGGCATAATTTTTACG
>JASLBT010000194.1 GCA_030146445.1 Segetibacter sp.
GGCCGGGCGGGCGTCGCACTCCCGTTTGACTGCGCAGCGGGCGGGCTTGTACAGCATAGCAGTACCGGGCAAATCAAGGGAACAAGCGGCTTAACTAAACGACTTTGATTGATAAAAAGGTATTGTGAGCCTCTTTTTACATTGGCATCACCCGTTAAAAATGGATGTAAAATGTATAACCTAAATGCGCCGTAGCAATATCGCCATTAGGAGCAAAACTTTCTGTTTCTTTATGTATGAAATCCCGACTGTTACTCCTGACCCTACTTTTTTTATTTTTTATTCCTGGTCGCTCGCAAACAAAAAGTGATCCTGTAACCACAAACATGAGTGGAGTGGCTATAGGGTTTTTGAAAAGTCTTACATCTGCCCAACGGGAGAAAGCACAGTTTTTATTTGATGATGAAGAACGCTATAACTGGCATTATGTACCTATGCAGCGAAAGGGAATACCCTTAAAAGAGCTTACAGGCAAACAAAAAGAATTTGGGATGGACCTTATGCATACAGCACTGAGTGATACGGGATTTAAGAAATCGATCGCGATCATAAACCTTGAGAATGTACTCAGGGATTTAGAAAATGCCAGTGCTGATTACCGAAACCCGGGCAATTATTATTTTTCCATTTTTGGCAGTCCCGCTGATAGCATTTGGGGGTGGAGATTAGATGGGCATCATATCTCGTTTAACTTTTCTTCAAGAAACAACCAGCTCATTTCCGGCTCCCCTGGTTTCCTGGGCGCTAATCCAGCTGTTGTGTTATCCGGTTTGCAACGAGGACTACAGGTATTGAAAGATGAAAGTTCACTTGGGTTTGAATTGCTCAATGCTTTGAGTCCGGTGCAAAAGGAGAAAGCCGTTATTAGTGCAAGGGCACCTGGCGACATCATCACCGCCGCTAATCGAACGGCTTCAATTGAGACTTTGGAGGGTATCCTCTACAGCGAACTAAATAGTCAACAACAAAAAACGTTTCAGTTATTGCTTGGCATTTACATCAACCGTTACAAAAAATCATTAGCTGCCAGGATGATGCAGGATATAGAAGGAGCAGGGCTAAACAACTTGCGATTTGCCTGGGCTGGCGCACAACAGCCCGGTATTGGGCATCCGCATTATTATCGTATACAAGGACCTACCATCATTATTGAATACGATAATACGCAAAACAATGCTAACCACGTGCATACAGTAGTCAGGGATCTCAAAAACGATTTTGGCGGAGACCAGTTGTTGGAGCATTACAGGAAAAGCAAGCATGAGTAAACAATGAAGTACCAGTGCAATGAGCAGTCGAACTCACTTGCCCGGTTAGGCATCCTGGACCGAGCTACAGGTATTCTATAGCACATCATTGCAGCTTGCCCCAACTCGTTGGGTTATGCCGGCAGTTCACCGCCTGCACCTATTACCAACCAAGGCGACTGTCAACGGGTATGCGATACATATGCAACCAGGAAAGTAATATTGATAAATACTATAAGCTGGACAAGATAAAAGATCTGCTGTGCATTATGTTGCTAACAAGCTGAACTGTACTTTCGAGAATGCCCTTCAGAAAAGAGTACAAAAGTATTTTATCACCAATTCATCTAATCATTGCAAAATTGCATGACCATGAAACATCGCTTCACCTTACTACGAGGACTTCTGCTGATAGGCATTGTAATACTTGCTTTTTCGTGTTCAAAACGTTCAGGTAACGCCAGGGTCCTGGTTTTTACCAAAACCGCAGGCTTTCATCATGAATCCATCTCGGATGGGGTGGCGGCCATCCAAAAGTTGGGGAACCAAAATAACTTCGACGTGGATTCTACCAGCAATGCAGAATGGTTCACCGAAGACAGCTTAAAGAAATATGCCGCCGTTGTTTTTATGAGCACTACCGGTGATATCTTGAACCATTACCAGGAAGCAGAATTTGAACGGTACATTCAGGCAGGCGGCGGTTTTGTCGGCATTCATGCGGCGGCGGATGCCGAGTACGATTGGGGCTGGTTCGGTCGGCTGGTGGGCGGTTATTTTCTGACCCATCCCGGCATACGCGATTCGTTTGCCAACGTGCAACAGGGAATGCTGCAAGTCGTCGACAAAAATCATGCTTCCACTAAAGACCTGCCGGAGCAGTGGAAGCGTACCGACGAATTCTACTCATTCAAGAAAATGGACAGCAGCATCAACGTGCTGCTGAAAATAGATGAAAGTAGCTTCAAGGGTGGCTATAACGGTGCTAACCATCCCATGGCCTGGTATCACGATTACGATGGTGGCCGCGCCTGGTACACCAACTTAGGGCATACGAAAGAAACCTTTACCGAAGATCTTTTCCTGAAACACCTGCTGGGCGGCATTCAGTACGCCATTAACGATAACGAGGAACTGAATTACGACAAAGCCAATACGGCTAAAGTGCCCGAAGAAAACCGCTTTGCGAAAACACCATTGGTTAGCGGCCAATTGTTCGAGCCTACTGAAATGACTGTTCTGCCCAACCTTGATATCCTGGTTGCCCAACGGCGTGGAGAGATTATGCTGTACAAAAAAGGGGACTCTGTACTTAAAGAGGCTGGTTTTCTGAATGTGTACTGGAAAGCCAGTACAGCTGGCGTGAATGCAGAAGAAGGGGTGCTGGGCCTGAAAGCAGACCCGAATTTTGCAAAGAACAATTATGTCTTCATCTTTTATAGCCCTATCGACTCTTCGGTGAACCGTTTGTCGCGGTTCAGGTTTTTGAACGATAAAATAGACATGCAATCGGAGAAGGTAATCTTGGATGTAAAATCAGACCGTCAAATTTGCTGCCATACCGGTGGCTCCATTGCCTTTGATAAAGACGGTTTGCTTTATCTCTCAACAGGCGACAACTCGACGCCATTCAACGAGCCCAAGCAGCCCCATCCTAATAGCGGGTATGCACCCCTTGATGACCGTCCGGGGCACCAGCAATACGATGCCCGCCGATCCTCGGCTAATCCCAACGACCTGCGCGGAAAAATCCTGCGTATTCGTGTCAGGGATGACGGAAGTTATGAGATACCTGAAGGTAATTTGTATGCGAAACGGCAGCAAGGAACCCGGCCAGAAATTTTTGTGCAGGGCAATCGCAATCCGTACCGCATTTCTGTTGACCAGAAAACCAATTACCTGTATTGGGGCGAAGTGGGCCCTGATGCAAGCAGAGACAGCTTCGGTCTTAGAGGCCCTCGTGGTTATGACGAAGTGAACCAGGCACGCAAAGCCGGTTTTTTTGGCTGGCCGCTTTTTATTGGAGATAATTATGCGTACCGCGAATTTGATTTTGAGACCGGCAAGGCAGGAGAGTATTTCGACCCTGCAAAACCTGTTAATGCGTCCCGCAATAATAGCGGCACCCAAAACCTGCCTCCGGCACAACCTGCATTTATCTGGTATCCATACGATGCGTCTCCTGATTTTCCGCAGGTTGGCACCGGTGGACGCAATGCCATGGCCGGTCCGGTATATTACACCGACATGTTTCCAAAAGAGAGCCGATTGCCTGACTATTACAACGGCAAGTTGTTTATTTATGAATGGATTCGCGGCTGGATAAAAGCGGTTAGCATGAAACCGAATGGCGACTTCGACAAAATGGAGCCATTCATGCAGCACACCAAATTAGCCAACTGTATTGACATGGAAGTAGGCCCGGATGGAAAACTATACCTGCTGGAATACGGCACGGGGTGGTTCACCAAAAACCCGGACGCCGGTTTGTCCAGGATTGATTACAATGCGGGCAACCGTGCACCCCTTGTGGCCGGAGTTACGGTAGACAGAACTTCCGGTGCCCTGCCGTTGAAAGTTGTTGCCAGGGTAGAGGCCAAAGACCCGGAAAAAGATGCAGTAACATACGAGTGGCATTTTGGCAACACAACGAAGGAAACAAAAGAACCAGCGCTGGAGCACATCTTTACCGCCGCTGGTGATTACCCCATTTACGTAGTGGTGAAAGATGATGAAGGTGCCACCACCAAAAGCACTTCGGTACAGGTTTACGCTGGCAACGAAGCACCGCTTGTAAACATCACCATTGCAGGCAACAAATCGTTCTATTTCCCGGGCACACCAGTATCCTACACTGTTAACGTGTCTGATAAGGATGACCCTTCCGTTGCCGGTGATTTGGCCAATGTTTTTGTTTCGGCCGACTACGTAGAAGGGCTTGACAAAGCCGGTGCGTCCATGGGGCACCAGGTAGTGTCAGAAACAATGGCGGGCAGAAGCCTGATACAATCCCTGGATTGCAAAGGCTGCCACAAGGAGGTGGAGAAATCCATAGGGCCGGCTTACACAGCCGTATCCCGGCGTTACCAGAAAAATGCCGGTGCAACAAACCACCTCGTAAATAAAATCATTAAAGGTGGTGCTGGCGTGTGGGGCGAAACAGCCATGCCAGCTCATCCAAACCTGCCGGAAGGTGACGCCCGGCAAATGGTCTCGTGGATAATGTCGCTGGCCAATGAAGGACAAAAGCAAAAGTCACTGCCTGCAAAAGGAACCGTGAGCGCTACACTAAATAAAAAAGCGACAGAAAATGGCGTACTCGTGTTATCTGCGAGTTATGGAGACAAAGGGGGTACAGGCATCAAGCCTCTTGTGGGCAATGCTTCTGTTGCGTTAAGAAGCAGCAGGGTAAGCATCGCAACCGCCCGTAATCTTAACGGCGTTACCCTGCAAAGTTTTGGCGGCCGGCAGTTTTGCAAGCTACCAAAAGGCCAGGCCTCTTTTTGTTTGGATAGTATTGACCTGGCTGGTATTGCCGGAGTAGCGTTCATATTGGAAAGTAAGACGCCACCAACGCACAGCTATGTATTTGAGCTTCACCTCGATGGCCCTGCAGGTAAAAAGATTGGGGAAGGCCTGCTTCCTGCCAGGGCAAAATTTGTGTCAGGGGAAGGTGGGTTTAGCCGTACAACAATAAGCGCGAACCTGGAACCGGTTACGGATGGTAAATTCCATAACCTGTACATCGTTAGCAGGACTTTGGATGCAAATGAAGAGGGGTCGCTGTTTTTGACCCAGGTTGAGTTCAAAGCAAATAAGATTCAGCGGCATCTTGTAAGCAAATAGTACGAACATGTAATCGTCGCGAAGTAGCAGGGCATGTACGATTGACCTTGCTGGTACATCTTCGCCCGAAGCAGGCTTTTGCTCTTTCGTCGGCTTAACATACTGATGCGCTTTAGCCAGCGGTTCTGTTGTTGTAGAGAAACGTTCAGGCATGCCCTGAGCTGTTTATTCCTTGCGGGGATCACTGCCGTTAGCAACAACTTTTGTTTTGTGGTCCAAACAGGTAAGGCTCTAGATTAATCCTCTGCCTGCGAACAGTATTTATTCATCTTACTTCAGGGTGTTAATAAGGCCTGGCAAGGAATGTTTTGGCTGCTGCAGCACGGCAAGGGCAATGGGGTTCTTGACGCTGGCCTTGCGTCGCTGCCATGCCTGCCTATTGGATACAAGTTTTTGCTGCCGGCACGCCAGTGTTAGCTTGCTGTAAATTACACCCGGTGTTATTGGAAGACCGGCCTTTCGGAAATGCATGCTCCAACTCCTTCCTTTACCTTGTCCCATGTAGCTAGAAGTCCAATGAAAGGAAGATCCGCTTTTAATTATTGCAACCATATTTCACCTATTTTTTGTGCTTCAATTTTGATGTCGTTCACTCTTTTTATCACGAGATTTTGCTCTGCCTCATAGGTTAGAATCCAGTTGCGGAACTCCCAAATTCTATCTAGTGTATGCATCTTTTTACAGTTTGGTTGATGTTGTTTCCAATGTTGTTTGGTTCATTTTTTCGCCTTTGCTTATTTACTTGCCGGATCAAAAAAGAACGCGGGAAGAGTTGTACAAGAGGTCTTTCCACACTGTGGAAAAAGGGGGCAGATAGAAATTGAGCGTAGCTTTTGATCGTTTGTAAGCACAGTTACCTGTAACCAGGTAATGGGTGCTCAAATTGTAACATTTTGCAAACATTATGATACACACGGAATGATGGAAATCATTTTTTTCGGCTTTCTTTAAACCTGATTAAATAACA
>JASLBT010000198.1 GCA_030146445.1 Segetibacter sp.
TTTTATAAGGCCAAATAAGCGAAGATCAAAGCATATTAAGCGAATTGAATGTGCTGGTGACGATCTGGTCAGGCGAGCGACGGCGGTCACATCAACATCAGTGTCATCTTTTAAAGAAAATTAGGTTGACGCGTATGCCAATGCTTTGGGGACCGCCCCGACTAAAGACCTCTTCACAACTGAAGGGGTCTTTGTATTCGCAGGGTAGCCGCCATTATAACTCCGCTGTTTTAAAGTTTAGATAAGCTACCATACAGGGATGTTCAAAAAGTAAATACTAAACTTAATCCAACGATATTTGATATGGGAAGATAAGTACCTGTCAACAATGCTCCACTACCAGACCTCGATAGATTAGTGGTTCTTTGACAACATGAATGGTAACGCAATCGGCTCATTGAGCATAGGCTTATCTGAAAGCCTAACGGCTTTCCTGCCGATATTTTATGCCCATAAAGTTTTAGTATTAAAGCTGAGCGTACGTATATTTATCTTTTTGTAATCACAACAAAATCTTTTTCATGAAGAAATACAAAGCTGGTGTTGTTTTCGGTGAAGAACTGGAAGCACTTTTACAAGATGCTAAACAAAACGAATTTGCTATGCCTGCTGTGAATACGATTGGCACAAATTCGATAAACGCAACGCTTGAAACGGCAGCAAAAGTGAACTCGCCTGTCATCATCCAATTTTCGAACAGCGGGGCACAGTTTATAGCCGGTAAGGGAATGCCTAACGACAACCTGCAGGCCAACATCGCCGGCGCCATATCTGGTGCGCTGCATATCCATAATGTGGCAAAGTATTATGGTGTACCTGTTGTGCTTCATACCGATCACGCGGCAAAAAAGTGGTTACCCTGGATCAGTGGTTTGATCGATGCCGGTGAACAGTTTTACAAAGAAAAGAATCAACCGCTGTTTAGTTCACATATGCTTGACCTTTCAGAAGAACCGGTCGAGGAAAACATCGAAACCTCCGTGCAGTTCTTCAAGCGACTTCAGCCATTGGGAATGGGTATCGAAATAGAACTCGGCGTTACCGGCGGGGAAGAAGATGGTGTTGACAACAGTGATGTGGAAAATGAAAAATTATATACCCAGCCGAAGGATGTTGCCTATGCTTATGAGCACTTACGCGAGGTAGGTAACCTGTTTACCGTTGCTGCCGCGTTTGGAAACGTTCACGGCGTTTATAGCCCCGGCAATGTTGAGTTACGTCCCGAGATCTTGAAAAATAGCCAGGATTATATCGTACAACACTACCAGACTGGTGAAAAGCCATTGTACTTTGTTTTTCATGGTGGCAGCGGATCGCCACAGCACCAGATAAGAGAAGCCATTAGCTATGGTGCAATAAAAATGAACATTGATACTGATTTGCAGTGGGCGTTTTGGGAGGGTATACTCAACAATTACAAAAAAAATGAAGGTTTCTTACAGGGGCAGCTCGGCAATCCCGAAGGAGCTGATAAGCCCAATAAGAAACATTATGATCCGCGGGTTTGGTTGCGCAAGGGAGAAGAAACGTTTAGCAAAAGGCTTGAAGTTGCTTTTGAAGATCTCAATTGTATTAACCGGAACGCGTAGCACTACAATCACCAAAAAACATGATGATAAAAAAGACCCTTTCACAAGGGTTTTTTTGTTAGCTGCTATCAGTGCTGGATGAACCTCCTGCATCAAAAGCAAATAGTACGGCCATTGCTGGTTGATTAGTGGCGGTCAAAATCACCAATTAATTCTAGTTTCGTGCCGCTGAACAATTCAAATCAAACCTCGTAATATAACCGTCATGCAAAAAGTATATCTGAGTGACTCCGGACCTAAAGTATCGCAAGCTATTTACGGCTTTTACAGGTGGAGCGACGAGATGAAGAATGTAAGCGACAAGATGGAGCGGATCGTAAACCTCTGCCTCGAACTCGGCATCAATACTTTCGATCATGCCGACGTATACGGTTCTTACAGCTGCGAAGCTACGTTTGGCGAATTGATCCGGCGCAGATCATTTAAAAGGGAAGACATTGTTTTGTTTACAAAATGTGGCTTAAGAATGCCACACAGCAGCCAGCCTGAGGTTCGGATAAAACATTACGACACATCCAAAGAACACATTTTGAATTGCGTCCACAACTCACTGCGTAATCTAAAAACAGATTATATCGACATCTTTCTTTTAGATCACCTCGACCCCACTTCAAACCTCGAAGAAACCGCTCTCGCACTATTGAGGTTGAGAGAGACTGGTAAAGTAAAGAATATCGGCGTGGCCAACTTCTCGGTTTTTCAACACCAGCTTTTGTCTTCTTACCTGAAAATCCCGATTGTCACCAACCATATCGAATTCAATCTACTGAACACTTCCGCACTCGATAACGGGCAAATCGATTACATTAAACAGCGCTATATGCACCCACTTGCATCTGCCCCGCTTGCTGGTGGTCGTATTGCAGGGGGAACAGATCCGGTTGCCGTTCGCGTACGGGAAAAGCTGCAGGAAATAAGTGCTAAATACCAGGTGGATATTGAATCGCTTGCGGTTGCCTGGATCGTTAAGCTTGGTGCGCTTCCATTAATCGGAACAACCAGTGAACAGCGCATCAGGAACATTGCGGGCGCGTTTAACATTGAACTTGACAGGCAGGACTGGTACGAACTCTATAATATTTCGCGGAATGAAGCTTGACCATCGTTGTGTTTCCGGCGCTGCAATTAACAGAGCTTTGGAAACTATTTAAGGTATTTGCCGACAATGGGGAGTTGTTGAAACTCCTTTCGTTCAACAAGCAGTAAAAAGGAGGCATAAAGACCGAGGAGCACAACTGCGAGTACCAGTTGCACAACCATATTGGGTAACAGGTAGCTAACTAACATATGCAGAAGGAAGAGCACTACAACAATTACGATGTAGGCAACCAGCTTTTTTGTCGCATACGGGATCCGGTACTCCCTTTGTCCCCAAACGAAACTTAGCACCATCATTGTTCCATAACAGAAGAAAGTTGCCCATGCACAGGCGAGATAGCTGTACCGGGGGATAAAAAGCCAGTTGATTGACAGTGTGACCACAGCGCCGATCAACGTGAGGTAAGCTCCAGCCCGGGTTTTGTTGCCTAGCTTATACCAGATGCTCAGGTTATAGTACACGCCTAGAAAAATGTTCGCAAGCAGTAAAATTGGCACCACAACCAGGCCTTCCCAAAATTTCGGACCTACAAAGTATCTCCAAACAGGAAGAAATAAAGCCACCACCAGGAACATCAGGGTAACGGTAATCACAAAAAATTTCATCACCCGTGCATACGTACGCTGCGCATTGCCACCCTCCGCCTGCTTGAAAAAAAACGGTTCGGCGCCCATCCTGAACGCCTGGATAAACAACGTGATTAGGATCGAGAGTTTGTAACAGGCACTGTATATCCCCACTTGTTCCTGCTTGAAGTTTTCCGTACCGGGCACCCACCAGGCAAGCATGATCCGGTCAAAGGTTTCGTTGATCATTCCACCCATCCCTGCAATAACCAGGGGCATCGAATACACCAGCATTTCCTTCCACAACTTAGCATCGAACTTAAGCTGGATCTCGCCAATCTCTTTCATCAGGAACAACAGCGTAAACGCAGACTGAACCACATTGGCGATAACAATATAGGTAACCGGGTTGGTCGGATTGTTTTACAGCAATACGAC
>JASLBT010000206.1 GCA_030146445.1 Segetibacter sp.
CTACTTTAATACTGCATCAGTAGTATTGATGAAGTAGATCCCCTTTTGTGTTACACATCAAGAAAAGATGGAAAACCAACCTCTTTTTCGCATTCCAGTAGCAGGCAAATACGCATGACGTTAAGTACAACAATGAATACAATAAAAGTTAAAAGACGTATTAGCCTTGTAATGTTCATCTTAATTTACATGCGGGTCTTTCTTCTCCTTGTTTTACATAGATGTATTCTACTATTGTTCTGGGTTACCCGGTTTTTCGAAACGCCAGCCGCATAATCCTTTCTAAGTTAGAATCTTGTTTCCTAATCATTGCCTGATGATTAACAAATCGTTGGCTTAAGAACAAGAAATGATTAACTCTTCGATATTCATGTTTGTTGGACAATAATCAAGTCACATTTGCGGCAAAACCAAGTACTCATGAAACCTCGATTTGATTATGCAAGAAATGTACTCTTTCTTATTATTCTAATTATAACCGTTCCTTTTTTATCAATGAGCCAAACTGTTAAAGGCGTTGTTTCCGACAGTATAGGGCAACCATTGCCGGGAGCTACTGTCGAAATTAAAGGAACCTCCATACGAACGTCAACTAATGAAGGCGGCGTTTATAGTATAACTGGCAAAAAGCCTTTGACAGCAAAAGATGCCATTATTGTCAGCTTCACGGGCTACGCAAGAACAGAAGTGCCGTTTACCGGAAACACCAACATCGATGTACAATTACATCCGGGGCAAAATGTTTTGAACGAAGTGGTAGTAACCGCTTTGGGTATTAGGCGGGAGGAAAAATCGCTCGGCTACGCTGCACAAACGGTAAGTGAAAATGCAGTGAAAGACGCAAAAACAAACAATTGGGTTAATTCACTTTCGGGAAAGGTCGCGGGTTTAAATATACAGGGTACAGGATCGGGACCAATGGGTTCGTCCAGAATTACATTGCGCGGAGAATCGTCTCTTAATCTTGACAATAACCAGGCGTTGATTGTAGTGGATGGCGTACCTGTGAGCAGCAGGATAACCGGTACAGGATATAGAGCTCACCTTGCTGCCGACAACCCGGTTGACTTTGGTTCAACTGTATCAGATATTAACCCCGACGATATTGAAAAGATCACCGTGTTAAAAGGCGCAGGAGCAACTGCATTATATGGAAGCCGCGCAGCAGGGGGTGCAATTATCATAACAACAAAATCGGGGCAACGTAAAGGCAAAGGAATTGGTATTACTTATAACTCCAACATAAGTATCGACCAGGTGAACAGGTGGCCCGATTACCAGTTTGAATATGGCGAAGGAAGGACCAGTGCCTACTACTCATACATGGATAGCCCCGATGGCCCGAACACGAGCACAAACGTTGCAGCGGGAAGAGCATGGGGTCCGAGGTTTGCTGGCCAGATGTATTACCAATACAACCCGAACTCACCTGATGGAAAACCAACAGAACGTACACCGTGGGTTGCTCATGAAGATTATATATCAGGCTACTTTCAAAAAGGTGTAACTGTGTCGAACAGTATTGCTTTGGAAGGCGGTAACGACAGAGGTTCTGCCCGCTTGTCGTTTACTCATTTAAAAAACAAGTGGATACTCCCCAATACCGGTTTTGAAAGATTAAACGCTGCTCTGTCTGTCAATCAAAACATTTCCGAGAAACTGAAATTAACGGGCAAGATTAATTACACGAATAAGAAAAGCGACAACCTTCCTGCTGCGGGTTACAATAACCAAACCCTCATGTACTTTCTGATCATCGGTACTGCCCCTAACATAAGGCCTGAATGGTTCAAACCTTACTGGCAACCGGGATTACAAGGCGTAAAGCAGAAAAATCCGTTCAACCCGGGCCCTGATAACCCCTACTTAGGGATGTATGAGATGCTGAATAAAATGAATAAGCATGGCGTGGTAGGCAACATATCCGCTACCTACCAGGTGTCGGATAAACTGGATGTCATGGTGCGTACAGGCATGGATATGTCTTTCGAGTTCAGGTCGCAGCAACGTCCCTTCAGCATGACCAAATTTCCACGGGGCATGTATAGAGAGCAAAACGTTTTTAGTTATGAGAGTAACACGGATGCATTGGTTACCTATAAAGATAGATTCAATGACCTGTTCAAATACGCTGTATCTGCAGGAGCAAATGCGATGCGCCAAACATATGATTTTGCAGGTATGTATGCCGATCAATTATCTCAGCCGGGCATTTATCAAATTTCGAATAGCCTTGACCAGGCTGTTGCTGACCCTGTTAAAACCAAAAAAGCCATCAATAGTATCTATGGATTAGCACAGTTCTCATATATTGAAAAGATCTTTTTGGACATAACAGGGCGTAACGACTGGTCGAGCTCTTTGCCTTACCACAATAACTCCTTTTTCTATCCTTCTGTCAGTACGAGCTTTTTATTCAGCGAACTGTTTCACCTTCCATCACCTGTTTCATTTGCAAAGCTGAGGCTATCATGGGCACAGGTTGGCAATGATACAAGACCTTATCAATCAGATAAATACTACGACAGGATTTATAGTAACAGCTTTACCAATCCTTCCACTTTGTACAATGCGGATTCGAAACCGGAGATAACAGCGAGTTATGAAGCCGGGATAGACGTAAGACTTTTTAAAAGCCGTGTAGGACTAGACATGTCAGTTTACAATAACAATAGCCGTAATCAAATTCTGGCTATTCCGCTTGACCCCGTCTCAGGATATTCCAATGCTTTGGTGAATGCAGGTTTAATTAATAGCAGAGGAATTGAAGTACTGCTCACAGGCAAACCGATAAAAACAAAGAATTTTTTATGGAATACAACGCTTACCTGGTCGCGCAACAGGAGCTATGTAAGAGAGTTAGCTGATGGCATCACCAACCAGATCATCTTCGCCCACAACAGCAATGTTTCAATTGAAGCCAGAGTTGGCGGCAGAATGGGAGATCTATACGGCAGAGGCTTTCAGCGTAATCCTGAAGGAAAGATCATTTATTCCTCAGTGGGATTGCCGGCACCCTTAGATCCGGTCACAAAAAAATGGGGCAATGCTTTTGCTGAT
>JASLBT010000235.1 GCA_030146445.1 Segetibacter sp.
CAGGCAGGCAACGAAACTGATCAATTTACCTGCCAACCCGAACAGCCGGCCCGTGTGCAGGTCGTAGTGACAGTGGGCGACGAGTCCGTAAGCACAGACACGGCTTTAATTTCAGCACCTGTTGCAACAGCTTTCCGGGAGGTATAAAGCTGATCTCATCCCGGAAAACGAGGACGGGGCCGCTTAGCGATTTGATGAAAATGACAAGCCCCGAACACGAGCCAGGTGCCAGGTGCACCGACCTGGTCAGGTTCCTCCATGATTGTATTCGTTTTGTCATTAGTTATTCCGGTTGCCAAAGCCTTACGGCATGCAAATGAACATTATTTTGTTCGGCCTTGCACAACAGGGTTTAAGCTACAGCCACGCGTTTGCTTTTTGGCTGACCGGTTAACTTAGCGAGTGTGGCGGCGATCAACGATAATAGCGTAAGGAGTTGCCAGGGTAATGGTAAATGCTGAAGAGCAGGAGCTTGAAAACGGAATGATGTGAACAAGTTGACCCCTAATTTCCAGCACGTTTTCTGACCTTAACCGGCAATGCGTCTTACCTTTGTGGCGTTGTTTGCCCAACCTCAATCCTGCATAAACAAACCAGATGGATGTAGAAATACTCTCACGTATCCAGTTTGCTTTCACCATTTCTTTTCATTATATCTACCCACCATTAAGCATTGGGCTTGGCCTGTGTATGGTAGCCATGGAAGGGCTGTACCTGCGTACCGGGAATAAGATGTACGAGGACATGACCCGTTTTTTCACAAAGATCTTTGCGCTGATTTTCGGACTTGGAGTGGCCACAGGTATTGTTATGGAGTTTGAATTTGGCACCAATTGGGCGACATATTCCAAATATGTAGGCGACGTTTTCGGTTCGGCTCTGGCTGCCGAGGGGATTTTTGCTTTTGCACTTGAAGCCGGTTTCCTGGGTGTGCTCGTATTTGGCTGGGACCGCGTAAAACCCGCGACGCATTTCTTTGCAACCGTAATGGTATTCCTGGGTTCAATGTTCTCGGCCATTTGGATCGTGGTGGCCAATTCGTGGCAACAGACGCCCCGGGGGTACCGGGTGGTCGGCGAAGGCCTGGAAGCGCGGGCGGAGATCACCGACTTTTGGGCTATGGTATTCAACCCGTCGTCTATTGAGCGGGTGTCGCATGTTTGGGTGGGCTCGTTTCTCGCTGGTTCGTTTCTCGTACTCAGCATTAGCGCCTATTATATCCGGAAAAACAAACACCTGCAGTTTGCAAAGTCCTCGTTCAGGATTGCCCTGGTGATTGCAACCGTGTCTGCGCTTTCCCAATTATTTATCGGGCATAAGTCTGCCGAGGTTGTTGCTGAACACCAGCCGGCAAAACTCGCCGCATTTGAGGGACACTTCGACAGCCTTGCGGTGGCCGATATGTACTTGTTTGGATGGATCGATAAAAAAGAAGAAAGGACGATCGGCCTTAGTATTCCAAAGGGTCTTACATTTTTAACCCACCAGGACTTTACCACCCCCATAAAGGGTTTAAAAGGCTTCCCGGTTGCAGACCGGCCGGGTGCATTGAACATCGTTTTTCAATCGTACCACATCATGATCACCATCGGTATGGTACTGATCGGTCTCACCCTGTACGCCTGCTTTTTGTGGTATAAGGGATTGCTGTTTCAGAAAAAATGGTTGATGACCGTTTTTCAGTTTTCGGTATTGTTGCCCCAGCTTGCAAACCAGGCGGGCTGGTTCGCTGCTGAAACCGGGCGTCAGCCATGGGTGGTTTATGGCCTCCTGCGAACTTCCAATGCCCTGTCTAAATCGGTTACTGCCAACCAGGTATTGTTTTCCCTTATCATGTTTACGCTTGTTTACCTGCTATTGTTCATACTGTTTATCTACCTGCTGAATAAAAAAGTTTTGCATGGCCCATACAAAGCAGATGAGGTGCACAGGCCGCAGCAGGAGAGTATGGGGGACCAATTTTAATTTAAGCGCATGAATACATTCATCGGTATTGATTATGCAACCTGGTGGTACCTGGTGATCGGGGCTGTCTTTACCGGTTATGCCATCCTCGATGGCTTCGACCTGGGCGCCGGTTCTTTGCACCTGTTTTTCAAAAAAGAAGAAAGCCGCCGAATTGCACTGAATGCAATCGGACCCGTATGGGACGGTAATGAAGTTTGGCTGGTTATCGGCGGCGGAACCCTTTTCTCCGGCTTCCCCAAGGTATACGCCTCCATATTTTCCGCCTTTTACATTCCCTTCATGCTCTTTTTAACCATGCTGATCTTCCGGGCAATTTCAATAGAGTTTCGCAGTAAGGAACCTATGAAATGGTGGCGAAAGACATGGGATATCTCTTATTGCATTTCGAGCACTTTGCTGGGTTTTTCGCTGGGCCTTATATTGGGAAATGTATTGTTGGGTATCCCGATTGATGCCCAGGGAAACTTTACGGGCAGCAGCCTGTATTTCTTAAATCCTTATGCCATTATGGTGGGCATTACTACTGTTGCTTTGTTTATGATGCATGGTGCAATCTTCCTTGTGATGAAAACGGAGAACCGGCTATATGCAAAACTTACGATACTCGTAAAACACAGCACCATATTTTTCGTGATCAGCATATTACTGCTGAGTTTTTATACCCTGTTGTACGTGCCACATCTGTCCGAAAGAATACGCCATAACAGCTGGATGTTTATCATCCCGATCATGATGGTACTTTCAGTTGCGAACATAACCCGGCTTATTGCAAAGCGCAAATACCTGGTTGCGTTCCTATGTTCCTCGCTCACCGTGGCATTGCTGCTGATTATCGTCGCCATAGAACTATACCCAAACCTGGTGATCTCTACACTCGACCCGGCATATACGCTTACGGTTCAAAATTCATCTTCATCGGCAAAGTCATTGGAGATCCAACTTATGTTTGTAGCGATCGGGGTTCCGCTTGCCGCTGCGTATACTGGTTTTATGTTCTGGACCTTCAGGGGTAAGGTAAAGCTTAACGAGATGAGTTATTAATGCGAACGGAACGGAGAACCATCCTGGGATCCGTGATATTGTTGCTCAAAGAACCGGGGTACAATAGTGCGACGCCAATGAAACTCCAATAAAGCGCTGTTGCCGGGTCCATAAAAAAACGTGATGCAGTTGAATGGTTGTAGATTGCCATTGCCGAAATGCTCAACGAATAATTTTTAAATCTCCCACTTGCTATGGTCGATATAACGCATAAAGTAAAAAGTTTAAGAAAGGCTATCGCCACCGCTGTAGTTAAGGTGTCGCTGCCCGAAACGATTGAAGCGATACAAACACGAAGGGTTCCGAAGGGCGACGTTTTCGAATTTTCAAGAGCAGCCGGGTTACTTGCGGTGAAGAAAACAAGCGACGTCATTCCCGATTGCCACCCGTTGCCGGTTGAGTTTACGGCCATTACCCACCATGTTGAAGGGCTCGAGGTAATTGTTCAGGTAGAGGTTCACAGCATTTACCGCACAGGGGTGGAAGTAGAGGCTATGCACGGTGCGGCAATTACGGCATTAACCATGTACGATATGCTTAAGCCTATCGACAAAGCGGTGGAGATAACCAACATAAAGCTGCAGGAGAAAAAGGGTGGCAAATCGCAGTATACCGATTTTCCCGTGCACGAGATGCGTTGCGCCGTAGTGGTTTGTTCAGACAGCGTATCGGCAGGCACGAAGCAAGATTTCGCAGGCAAAGCCGTCATTGAAAAACTGAGGAAAAACGGGCTGGGCACATCATCCTACACCATCATTCCCGACGACTATGAAATCATCCAGCAGAAGTGCAGGGAACTTGCGGGCCACGGTTTCAACATCATCATCTTCACCGGTGGTACCGGCTTATACAAAAGGGATGTAACTCCTGAAGCGATAGAACCGCTGATTGAACGCGCCATCCCCGGCATTATGGAAGCTGCAAGAAATTACGGACAGGAGCGAACACCCTATGCAATGTTGTCGAGAGGAGTTGCGGGCTTCATAAAAAATTCGCTGGTGCTAACGCTGCCGGGCTCGACCCGCGGTGCAGAAGAAACAATGGATGCCCTCTTCCCGTATGTCATCCATATTTTTCATGTTGCAGAAGGATTAAGGCACAGCAATGACTAACCTGTTGGCAATACACGCGGACTCAAATATTTGTTCGTGACCGGGCTTGTTTTGTGTGGCGGCCAAAGTAGCCGGATGGGCACCAACAAGGGTTTGCTTACGAAGGATTCAACAACATGGGCCCAGGTAGCGGTTTTGAATCTTGCGGCCCTCTTCATGCCGGTGTTACTGTCAGTAAACCGGCAACACCATGGCCTGTTTGCAGCGGCTCATAAACATTTACCATTGATTGCTGACGATGATACACTTGATGTTGGCGGACC
>JASLBT010000354.1 GCA_030146445.1 Segetibacter sp.
ATTTAGCCGCTTGTTCAATTGATTTTGCTCGGTAATGCGAGACAGTACAGCTTTAAGGAGCAGGGTGATTGACTAGCAGGGCACTAAATCTTCATTTACCATGGATCAATATGACACTTTACCGAATTCATTTACAACTTATGTTTCAACATAACTTTAACTCATAACGCTCAACGGCCTTCTTTCATTCAACATATAATTTTCCACACAACTCTTAACTCATAACTCTTAACTCTTAACCCTTAACCCATAACTAATAACGCTCAACACTCATTCAACATATAACATTCAACATACACCTCATGTCTTCCTCACTACTTAAAATCGGGCTCTTCGGCATTGGCCTGGATACTTACTGGGATCAGTTTGAAGGACTGAAGAGCAGGCTTGAAGGTTACCTTGGGGTGGTGAACGAAAAGCTTGCGGCGGTTCATCCCGGGATCATTAACCTCGGGCTGGTCGACAATGCAGAAAGGGCCTTTGAAGCAGGACGGGAGTTCAGGCGTAACGAAGTCGACCTGATCTTTTTATATGTTTCTACCTACGCTTTATCTTCGACCGTGCTTCCGGTGGTACAGCGCGCAAGGGTGCCGGTTATCATCCTGAACCTTGCGCCCGGGCCCTCAATCGACTACGCGAATTGTAATAAAATGAATGATCGCACCAGGATGACCGGTGAATGGCTGGCTTATTGTTCTGCCTGCCCCGTTCCGGAAATTGCGAATGTTTTTAAACGTACGGGCATTCAGTTTTACCAGGTCACCGGCATGCTACACGATGATGAAGAATGCTGGAAGGAAGTAACCGAATGGGTGGAAGCGGCCAGCGTGGCCAGCATTATGGCAAACAACCGGCTGGGCTGTATGGGTCATTACTACAGCGGCATGCTGGATATTTATGCTGATCTCACACAACAGTATGCGCACTTTGGCGGCCATATTGAGCTGCTCGAAGTAGACGAGCTTGCGGCATTACGTAATGAGGTGAGTGATGAGCAAATTGAAGAAAGGGTGCAACACTTCCTGGAAGCTTTTGATGTGCAGGACGACTGCGAGGTGGACGAACTCGAAAGGGCAGCAAAAACATCCGTTGCGCTGGATCGTCTTGCAGACAAATATAAGCTGGGCTCCATGGCATACTACTATATGGGTACCGGAAACTTCGACAACGAGGATACGATCAGTTCAATTATTTTGGGTAACTCCTTGCTTACCGCCAGGGGAATACCAGTAGCGGGAGAATACGAGATCAAAAATGCCCAGGCCATGAAGATCATGGACAGCTTCGGCGCAGGTGGATCATTCACCGAATACTATGCCATGGACTTCACCGATGATGTGGTGCTCATGGGTCATGATGGACCAGGGCATATCGCGATAGCCGAAGGCAAAACGAAGGTTAGGCCATTGGGCGTCTTCCATGGAAAAGTGGGGAGGGGATTATCGGTTGAGATGTCGGTCAAAAACGGGCCGGTAACCTTATTGTCGGTAGTAGAAACCACCGATGGTAAACTGATGTTGTTGGTTGCCGAGGGTAAATCGGTACCCGGCCCGATATTGGAGATTGGCAACACCAACAGCCGCTACCAGTTTTCCATTGGTGCAAGGGCGTTTGTAAACGGGTGGAACAGCCACGGACCGGCACACCATTGTGCTGTTGGCATCGGGCACATCAGTTCGAAAATAAAAAAACTTGGAACCTTGCTGAACATGGAGGTCGTACAGGTTTGTTGAGAAAACATACGATTATAACGAGTCCATTGCCTGTCTGATTCATGCACACGAGAAACATCAACGCAACGCCAGCTTAGCAATCAACAGCGAGGCAACAATAACCGGGATTAAGTAGCAATATTATTCTATAACCATATCATCTATTTTGAAAAGATTATTTAGTTTAAGCCTGTTTTGTTTATTCATGGTTGTTTCGAACGCTCAGCCGCGAACCATTACCAACCTTAACACCGGCTGGAAATTTTACCTGGGTAACGACAGTACAGCACGAGAAAAAACGTACAACGACAGGAGCTGGAGAACGCTCAACCTGCCACACGACTGGAGTATAGAAGGTGACTTTAGCGACAAACACCCAACAACAGCCAACCAGGCTGGCCTGCCCGCTGGCATCGGATGGTACCGTAAAAACTTCAGTGTACCGGCAGCTGCTAAAAACAAAAGGATTTACATCAACTTCGACGGGGTTTACAGGAACAGCGAAGTGTGGATCAACGGGCATTACCTTGGCAAACGTCCAAATGGGTACATTTCGTTCCGGTATGAACTTACCCCTTATCTTATTGCAGGAGGATCCAATATTCTCGCCGTGAAAGTTGACAACTCGGCACAGCCCAATTCGCGCTGGTATACCGGCTCGGGCATTTACCGCAAGGTTTGGTTGCTCACCACAAGTGATATTGCGGTTGATCACTGGGGCACGTTTGTGACCACGCCCGAAGTAGACAACAATTCTGCAAAGGTTCATGTGCAGACGAGCCTGACCGGCCCTGGTTCGAACAACCGTAAGGTTGATGTAGAAACACGGGTATTGGATGCAGCGGGCAAAATTGTCGGAAGTAAAGTTGCCAGCGGTGTGGCCGTAAGCGGTTCAAAAACGATCGACCAGGACGTCGTGGTATCAAAGCCCATATTATGGTCGGTTGGAAATCCATACCTCTATAAAGTCAAAACCCTTGTTCGATCCGGCCAAAAGCTGCTCGACGAATACGAGACCACACTTGGTATACGGTACTTCCATTTCGACGCTGAAAAAGGCTTTTTCTTAAACGGAAAATCGCTTAAAATTTTAGGCGTTTGTAATCACCACGATCTTGGTGCTCTCGGTGCAGCAGTAAATACCCGTGCAATTGCAAGACAACTCGAGATACTAAAATCGATGGGTTGTAACGGCATCCGTACCGCGCATAATCCACCCGCTTCGGAGTTGCTGGAGCTCTGCGACAGGATGGGCTTTATCGTGATGGATGAAGCTTTTGATATGTGGCGCAAGCGTAAAAACAAGCAGGATTATTCTGTTGACTTTGCCGACTGGCATGCCCGTGATCTGCAGGACATGATCAAACGCGACCGCAACCATGCCTCCATTTTTATGTGGAGCATCGGTAATGAGATCAGGGAACAATTCGACAGCACGGGTATCGCCATTACCCGTGAACTCACCAAATTGATTAAGGACCTTGACACCACCAGGCCGGTTACATCTGCGCTTACCGAAAACGAACCTGCGAAAAACTATATCTGGCAGTCTGGAGCGCTTGACCTGCTGGGCTTCAATTATAAGCTTGCTGCCTATCCTGAATTACCGAAGCGGTTCCCGGGCCAGAAATTTATTGCTTCCGAAACCATGTCTGCTCTTGCGACCCGTGGTCACTATGATATGCCATCGGACAGCAACCGGTTATGGCCCCCGGATTCGAAATCACCATTCAAAACGGGCAATGCTGACCTTACGGTCTCAGCCTATGATCATGTTTATGCCTACTGGGGATCTTCGCACGAGGCCGGTTGGAATGCTGTAAAAAAAGCCCCTTTTATGTCGGGAATATATGTGTGGTCGGGGTTCGACTTTCTCGGAGAACCGGTACCATATCCATGGCCTGCACGTAGTTCTTATTATGGGATCATCGATCTCGCGGGTTTTCCCAAAGACGCCTACTATATGTACCAGAGTGAGTGGACAAACAAGCCAATGCTGCATTTGTTTCCGCATTGGAACTGGCAGCCGGGAAAAGTGGTCGACGTTTGGGCCTACTACAACCAGGCTGACGAAGCAGAGCTGTTTTTGAACAATGTATCACTAGGCGTTAAGAAGAAGTCAGGCGATACGCTGCATGTAAAATGGCAGGTTCCTTTTCA
>JASLBT010000345.1 GCA_030146445.1 Segetibacter sp.
AGAAAGACCGCAGAAAGATTAGTGCTGGAGCTAAAGGACAAATTGGGAAAAATTTCACTGGAATCAACAGTTTTACCAACAGCAAGTAATAAAATGGAAACAGATGCGTTAAATGCATTGGTTTCTTTAGGTATTGCACGACCGCAGGCAGAACAGGCCATAAAAAAAGCTCTTTTTGCTGGTCCGGACACGATAATCCTGGAAGACCTGATAAAACAGGCATTAAAAAACGTTTAGCCTATCGTTAGATCTGTACCTAACCCAGTGAACACAAGTGATCCCAATTCCAAATTCGGTCCGTTTTCTTATACTATTTGCAGTAACCTTTTTGGTTAGCTGTAATGTTTTATTCGCACAGGCTCAAACTCCATCACCATCAACTGACACGGTTCGATACCCATTAAAGGACCGGTTAGGTGATCCGTTTACCTATTCAAATCCAAACCCGTTTAACCCCGCAGATACGGGCTTTATCAAAAGAGATATCCAGTACGATCCCAAAACCCGCCGCTACTATATTGTTGAAAAAATCGGGAAAAGCTATTACCGCTCACCCACCTATCTCACCTACGAGGAAATGATGCGGTTACAGGGGAGACAGGCAGAAATAGACTATTTCCGTAAGAGAGCAAATACACTAAGTACCCTGAACAGGAAGGTTGTACGTCCCAAAATGAAGATGTACGACAAACTGTTCGACCGGATTTTTGGGGTGGGGCCTGGTGGCTTGAAAGTGGATATTCGTCCTCAGGGAAATGTGGACATCATGGCGGGTTACCAGGGACAGAACATCAAGAATCCAACCTTGCCGGAACGGGCACGGCGGAATGGCGGCTTTGACTTCGACATGAACGCGAATGTAAACGTGATTGCGAATATCGGCGACAAACTAAAGCTTCCGATCAATTATAATACCCTCGCCAACTTTGATTTCGAAAACCAATTGAAGCTCGACTACAAGGGCATGGATGATGAGATCATCAAGTCAATCGAAGCTGGTAATGTTTCTTATACTTCAAAAGGGACCCTGATACCAAGCGCGCAAAGTTTATTTGGTATAAAAACGCAGCTACAGTTTGGCAGAATGTTCTTCACGGGCGTTTTTGCGAACCAAAAATCGCAACGGCAGTCTCTTGCACTGCAGGGCGGGGCAACGACGCAACGTTTTGAAAAGCGCCTGGACGACTATGAAGAAAACAGGCACTTTTACCTCGGCCAGTATTTTTACGACAATTATAATAAGGCTATGCGAAACCTGCCGGTTGTTAACAGCCAGGTTCAGATATTGCGCATGGAAGTTTGGGTGACTAACCGTACTGGTGCAACGACCGAAACCAGGGACGTTGTAGGCCTGATGGACCTTGGGGAACCAAGGCCGTTCAACCCCGTTAACCAGCCTACAGGCGTTGTGCCTGGCGGTTTGCCGGCAAATGGCGCCAATAACCTGTACACTTTTCTTGCGGGAAACCCCGCCACAAACCGGAACCCAACGGCAATCAACAGCATCCTGCTTTCAAGAGGACTAAGGCCTGTTGAAGACTTTGAAAAAACGTTCGCCCGTAAACTTTCGCCAAATGAATTTGTGTATAACCCGCAAGTGGGTTTTGTTTCGTTAAATCAACAATTGCAGCCTGACGAGGTGTTGGGTGTTGCATTTCAGTACACGTACAATGGAAGGGTTTTCCAGGTAGGAGAGTTTTCCCAGGATGTTACCCTCGACTCTTCGCGCCAGGGAGTACAAAAGGTTTTGTTTTTAAAATTGTTAAAAGCTACGTCGCAGCGTCCGGGCCTACCCATCTGGGACTGGATGATGAAAAACGTATACTCACTGGACCTGCCTGGTATCCAACGGCAGGATTTTAAATTAAACGTCTTATATGAAGAACCCAGTGGAGGCTTAAAACGCTTTTTACCCGAAAGTGCACCGTCGGCAGAGGGCCGTTCGCTTTTGCGGATATTAAATCTTGACCGGTTAAATAACCAGAACGATCCTTTACCGGATGGCGTTTTCGACTATGTTGAGGGGTTTACCGTTTTGCCGCAACTGGGGAAGGTTATATTCCCCGTACGAGAACCATTTGGTAGCGACCTGGATTCACTTGCCTTTCCGGGTATGCCGCAAAACATCAAAAGCAAATACGTTTACTATCAACTTTACGATTCTATTAAAGCCATTGCACAAACGTTCGCCAACCTGAACCGGTATATAATGCAGGGTTCGGGCAAGGGTAGTTCATCTTCAGAAATATACCTCGGTGCATTTAACGTGCCGCAAGGATCGGTGACTGTGTCGGCCGGTGGACAAATACTACGTGAAGGTTTTGATTATTCTATCGACTATAACCTGGGTACGGTGAAAGTGTTAAACCAGGCGATCCTAAACACTGGTTTGCCGGTGAATGTGTCTTTTGAAAACAATGCCGGGTTTGGTATTCAGCAAAGGAACTTTATGGGTATGCGGCTTGATTACCTCGCAAGCAAGAAGTTGTCGCTTGGTGCTTCCATGGTTCGTTTGGGTGAGAGGCCCTTTTTTACAAAGACGAATTATGGGGAGGATCCGATCCGCAACACCATGTATGGGCTTGATTTTAACTACCGTTCCGATTTTCCTAAGCTGACGCGAATCCTGGATAAATTGCCGTTTTATAATACAAACACCATGAGTACCATCAATGCATATGGTGAAGCTGCGGTTTTGAAACCGGGTCATCCAAGGCAGATTGGTAAAGGGAACGAGGGTTTGAGTTATGTAGATGACTTTGAAGGAACCCGGAACAGCATCGACCTGCGTTTTCCATTTATCTCGTGGGCACTTGCGTCCACGCCGCAGGGCAACGGGTTGTTCCCGGAAGGCAGTTTAAACGATAGTCTTGCTTATAACCGCAACAGGGCAAAACTTGCCTGGTACAATATCGAACCAATTTTACAGGATAAAGGCAGCATCAATAATCCATTGCGTCGCGATGTGAGCCAGTTGAGCGATCCGCGGGTACGTGCTGTTTACTCGCAGGAACTTTTTCCGCAACGCAGCCTGAACCTGGGTAGCAACCAGCAGCCGACTTTTGACCTTGCCTATTACCCGACAGAAATGGGTCCGTATAATTTCGAGTCCAGGCAAACCGAAATAGACGCGTCGGGTCGATTCATGCGACCAAAACAACGTTGGGGTGGACTCATGAGAAGCATTGAACAGACTGACTTTGAAACCAGCAACGTTGAGTTCATTGAATTCTGGATCCAGGATCCTTTCATTAAAAAACCCAACAGTTCAGGTGGTAAATTGTATTTGAACCTGGGTACATTAAGTGAGGACATTCTAAAAGACGGTCACCGTTTTTACGAAAATGGCTTGCCTACACCAAACCAACCAACAGCCGTCGACGAAACGGTATGGGGTAGAACACCGATAAACCCTATCCAAATTACGCAGGCTTTTAGCAATAATCCCAGGGACAGGGCTTTCCAGGACCTGGGCTTCGACGGTTTATCGGATACTGCGGAAACAAGAAAAAGAAGTAACTACCTGCAGAACATATCCAGCACTTTCGGACCAACGTCCCCTTTATACCAGCAAAGGCTGAACGACCCTTCCAACGATAATTACCGTTGGTACCGCGATCCGCAATTCGATGCTACCAATACCGGTATACTTGGCCGTTACAAAAACTTTAATAACTCACAGGGAAATTCGCCCATTGCCACCGGTACAAGTGAGTTTAGTCCCGCAGCTACGCTATATCCCGACAATGAGGACCTGAACCGCGACAACACGCTTAATGAGTCTGAGGAATACTACCAGTACGAAGTTGACCTGAAGCCAGGTATGGATGTAGGCACCAGCAAATACATTACTGACAAACGCGTGGTAAATGTGCGTTATCCGAATGACTCGTCGGGGCAGGAAAACTGGTACCTTTTTAGGGTCCCTATCCGGGACTATCAGAGTAAAATCGGTAACATTCCCGACTTTAAGTCAATCCGTTTTATGCGGATGTTTCTTACCGACTTCGAAGACTCGGTGGTGTTACGTTTTGCGAGGCTTGATCTCGTACGCAACCAGTGGAGAACGTTCCAGTTCGAGCTTGATACTACCGGCGCTTACCGCCCGATCACACAGGGGTCTGCAACACGTTTCAATGTGTTAGCGGTTAACCTCGAGGAAAACAGCAGCAGGTCTCCGGTTAACTACCTGATACCTCCGGGTATTGAAAGGGTACAGCAATTAAGCAACAATAACATCAACATCCTGCAAAACGAGCAGGCAATGAGTTTCCAGATCAGGAACCTCGGTAAAAAGGAGACAAGGGGTGTCTTCAAAACGATGAACCTCGATATGCGGCAGTTCGGTCGTTTAAACATGTTTGTACACGCCGAAAGTGTACCGAATTCAACACGAGTTTACAACGGCCAGTTATCGGCAGTAATACGCATTGGGCAGGATTTCCTGAACAACTATTATGAAATTAAGATCCCGCTGACTGTTACACCCGAGGGCCGATATGTTAATGATGAAGCCGGCCAGAAAAGGGTATGGCCGGACTCGAACAATCTCGACTTTGATATCCAGGAACTGGTGCAGCTGAAGCTTCGGAGAAACGCGAGCCGGAGCAATGCGCTGGATACCATTTACCGCGAAATAATTGGAACGAGAACATTTTCTGTAAAGGGAAATCCAAACCTTGGAGAAGTAAGGGCATTTTTCATAGGAGTTGAAAATACCGACCGGGACATAACCGCCGACGCCGAAGTATGGGTTAACGAATTGCGCTTTTCGAAGCTGGACGAAAGTGGTGGATATGCTGCGTTGGGCAGGGTAGACATCAACATGGCGGACCTTGGCAACCTTTCGGTTTCTGCCAATACCTATACAAAAGGTTTTGGTACACTTGAGCAAAGGGTTAACGAAAGGGCGCGTGAAAACTTCATGCAGTTCGATGCCGCAACAAACCTCGAACTAGGTAAGCTGTTGCCTAAACAGTTCGGACTTTCAGTTCCAGTGTATGCAAGCATCAGCCAAACCGTTCGCACGCCTGAGTACGATCCGTACGACCAGGATCTCCTGTTAAAAACTAAGCTCAACAACAGTTCGGGCAAGCAAAGGGATTCGATAAGGAGGGATGCTCTTGATAAGACAACCATCAAAACAGTCAACTTTACAAATGTCAGGTTACAGCCAACCGGAAGAATGAGGATTTGGAGCCCAAGCAATATCGATGTGAGTTACTCTTACATCAAGTTCGAGCAAACCAATCCGCTGATCCTGAAAAATGACCTGATTAAACACCGCGGTGGCATTGGCTATACCTATAATGCACAGCCAAAATACATTGAGCCATTTAAGCGACTGATCAGGTCACGTTCTCCATGGTACGCATTGGTGAGGGATCTGAATTTTAATTTAAACCCCAGTTTGCTGCAGGTCAGGGCAGATGTCAACCGGCAGTTCGGCGAATTTGTGCCGCGAATTGTGAACAACTTCGATCAGAAGGTTGACCGGGTGGATACCACGTACGACAAGTACTTCACGTTCGATCGTTATTATAATTTCCGGTGGGACCTTACCCGGTCGTTCAACCTTGATTTCTCTGCCGTCAACAATGCCCGGATTGATGAGCCCCAGGGTAGGCTCGACACCAAACTAAAAAGGGACACGGTTAAAGAGAACTTCTTTAAAGGAGGCCGCAACACCTTGTATCAACAAAAGGCCATCGCCAGCTATACTCTTCCATTTTCAAAAGTCCCCCTCCTCGAATGGATAACAGCGAGGTATAGTTATTCCACAAATTACAGTTGGATCGGTGCGAGCAGGCTAGCCCGGACCATTGGTATTGATATTGGAAATACCATAGAAAATGGTCTTCAGCATAGCCTGAACGGTGAATTTGATTTCACCCGGCTTTACAGTAAGTCAAGGTGGCTGAGGGCATTGGAAACAGTTCCGCCGCCGCCGCCTGGTCCGGGTGCTCCGGATGATAAGAAGAAGGGCCGCGATACTAAAAACAAAAACGCTGCAAACCCTGGTGCGAGTCCGGATGCGGTTACGCCGGCTTCAACTCTTCCATCGAAAGCCGAGGTGGTTAAAGGACTCACGGGAAAGGCCCGAAAAACTGCGCTAAGAAAATGGCGGGCACAGCGACGGGATGAACGTAGGGCAAGAAGATTGCTCCGTGCCGCACAGCCCGTGGAGATGGGTGGTGTTGCAAGAGCCGGCGGAAAGCTTTTAACGATGGTGAGACGCGCTTCTGTTAACTATAGCGAAAGTTACCAAAGCAGGCTTCCTGGTTATACCGACAGCACCCGGGTACTCGGCCAAAACTGGAGCAGTATGGCGCCGGGTCTTGATTACGTTTTTGGGAGACAACCTGATACGAACTGGTTAAATGCAAAAGCTGCAAAAGGCCTGATTACCCGCGATACCACTTTCAACTTTATGTTCAGGCAAAGCCTCGATCAAAAATTGAGCATAACCGCTCAATTGGAGCCTTTGAGAGAGTTTACTATTGATCTGAACATTGATAAAACGTTCACAAAAGACTACACCGAGCTGTTTAAGAATATACCGGACAGTGGTGGTTTCAGGCACCTCAGTCCACTGGCAAGCGGGGGCTTTAATGTGTCGTACATAGCATTTCAAACACTGTTCACTAAAAAT